>JBGOYP010000324.1:0-3393 GCA_041479785.1 Candidatus Aminicenantia bacterium
AAATCGATGTATTTCCGGGCGATCGTTGCCGCGGCCCATTTCAGGTTCGGATTCTTATAAGCCGCGGCCGCCGCTTCAAAAAAGACCAGGAAATGCGTCCAGTTCGCGTCCCAATGAGCGTCGCCGTAGTCCGGGACCATCCCCGCGGGGCTTACGAGGTTCAGGTAATACTGGGCGTAATAGTAAACCGAGGGCGTTTTGAAGAGATCGTCCATTTTCCGGAGGGCGTCTGCGTAGCCGAGCAACGAATACAGCCAGACTCCGTTATAGATGGTCGCGTCCTCGATCTCCCAGTGGCCCCAGTTGTCGTCGCCGAGCGCCCGTCGCTGCATCTCCCAGGTCTTGACGTCCTTGGCTCCGGGAACGGCGCGGACTGCCCAAGCCAGGTTTTCCGCCCGGAGCATGGACCTGTTCATCGCCCCCCATTCCTGGGTCCGGATCATATAGGAGATGCTTTCGGCGATGATCGACTCGGCTTTGGCGTTTTCGTCGGCCGTAAGCTGGTTGAGCCGGTGGAGCGTATCGTACGTTCTGATATAGCGCATGACCGTAAAAAAGTCGGGGAGGGCCGGTACGGCGTCTTCGTAATCCGCGCGCATCTTTTTGGCCCATTCCGGGAAGGCCGTCCGGAAGTCGCCATAGGTCATGAGGACCTTTTTGGCCCTCCGGGCGTATTCGGGCTTCTTTTCCTGTTCAAAGAAAGAGGCGTCGATGACCGCCATTTCTAAAAATCCGCCCGGGGCCCGGTACCCGAAGACGTTCTTCGGGTCGAAGGACTGTTTCCATCGGGCCACGATGTCATCGTAGTGTTGCCAGGTCCAGTCGGCCGAAGCGCGGGCATAAGCGAGATATTGGGCTTTGGTTACGGCTTCGAGGCCGAACGCGCCCGGCGGCCCGAGCAGCGCGGCCAGGACAAGTGCGGAAGTGCAGGCAGAGACCTTTTTTTTCGTTTTTGTCATCGGACGGCTCCTTATCGTTTAATTCTTTTTTTTAATTCGGCGAGAAAATCGGGGTTGACCTTGAAGCCCTCGGCCAGGGCTTTATCCGCGCATTCCTTGGCCGGGATGTATTGCTCCTTGCGGAAATATATCACGGCCATGTTATTGTGGACCATTCCGTCGTGCGGATCGATCAGAACGGCACGGGCATAGAGCTCAAGAGCCTCATCGAAACGGCCGGCTTGGAGGTCGAGATTCCCGAGATTGACATAGGCGTCCTTGCTCTTCGGGTCGAGCTCAAGGGCCAGCCGGAATTGCCGGGTGGCTTCCTCCGCGGCCCCCTGTTGAGATAAGGCGACGCCGAGGTTGTTGTGGGCCATGGCCAGACCGGGTTCGAGGGCGACGGCTTTTCGGGCCTCGTCCACGGCCGGCGCGATCCGGCCTTGGCGAAGAAAAGCCGCGCTCAGGTTGATGTTGGCCTTGGCTTGACGGTATCCGAGTTTCTGCGCCGTTTGAATCTCAGCAATCGCCGCGTCGTTATCGTTCTCCCGGAGAAGGCAAGCGCCGAGGCCGGCGTGGGCTTCGGCGAAAGCGGCGTTGATCTCCAAGGCTTTCAGGAAAAAGGATTTCGCCTCCTCGTATTTGTTCAAATCCAGGCAACCGATACCGAGATTGTAATAGGCTTTTTCATAGTTCGGGTCGAGAGCCAGGGCCCGTCGGTAGTCCTGGACGGCCGTCTCGTTTTTTCCTTGCTGGCGATGGAGGTTGCCCAGGATGTTGTAGGGATCGGGCATGTCTGGGTTCAAGGCCATCGCTTTTTCAGCTTCGGCAAAGGCGCCCTCATAGTCTTTCTTTCGGAACAAGACTTCGGCCAGGTTCGAATGGGCCAGGGGATATTCGTCGAGTAGCGCGACGGCCTTCCTCAACTCGGCTTCGGCGTCTTCGACGCGGCCGAGTTTCAAATAAGTCTCCCCCAGGTTGTTCCGGGCTTCGACGAAATTGGGCTTGATGGCGAGGGCGGTTTTATACGAGGCCAGGGCGGCGTCGAGGTCACCTTTCTTCGCGCAGGCGATCCCTAGGTTGTAACGGACCCGGGCGAGCCGGGGTTTTTGGACCAGGAGGCTAATATATTTATCGATGGCCTCGTCGACCCGGCCCATGCGGCGGAGAGCGATGGCCATGAGATTCTGGGTCTCAAGATTGCGGGGATTGATTGACAAGGCCTCCCGGCAGGCCGAGAGCGTTTTTTCGTAGTCCTTGTTTTCCAGATGGATTTGGGCGAGAAGACCGAAGGCATCGTCGAGCTCCGGCCAATTCATCTCGCTTTGGTCTTCGCCCGCTAACTTGAGTCCTGCCCCAATGTTTGATTCGTTTTTTTTATGGGCCCGGGAAAACCTGATCGCATCACAGATTTTCTCATAGAGCGGAAGAACCTTGGGCCGAAGCGCCTTCGGGATCGGAAACTCGACCGTGCGGAAGGAGCGCCCGCGATTGAGGGCGATGAGCTGCGCATTGACGTTGTCAAACGAACGGCCCTGGATGAATTTGTCCATCACCGACCCGGGGTCGTCGATATGAACGGCCCCGAAGAGGTGGCCGAATTCGTGGATGAGGGTTCTGACGAGTTCGGCCGCGTCGGGCGTCGATCGCACGAGGACGAGGCCTTCTTTGAACAGAGAATATCCTGCGTATCCCGTGTTCAGATTCGTCCGGGCCGTGATCGCGAGGACGATGTCCGTGGAACCCTTCTCGACTTTGGAATCGAGGTCTTCCGCCAGCGCGTCCAGAGAGTGGGCCCGGCCGTCCGGCGCCCAGGCCTGGAAATCCTCGGCCGTAAAACGTATCCCGAACAGCCGTTCGAATTCGGCCGAGACAAGGGCCAGGACATCGCTCGAAGCTTTCCTCCAATCAGACCGGTCCCGCCATTCTTCGTCGCCCAGGACTTTGACGCGAACCTCGCGAAGCGGATTTTGTTCGGGGGCGGAGCCGAAGGCGCGCGATAAAACGGCTCCGGCAAGGATGAAAAAAAAGACTTTTCGCGCGATCCCGTTCATCGACTTTGGGCCTGTTTCATCATACACCAAGAGCCCTTCGAAAAAACAGAATCGCCGGCGCAGGACCCGATATTGACTTCGTTTCGCGACCGGCGATATAGTCTCTCGAGATGGGCGGGAGAGGTCATCCTTGGCCGGGGAAAAGGACAATTCTATCTGAGAAAGGAGACGATTTATGATCCAGGAAATCACTGCGCGGGCGCTAGACTCTAAGCGCTTCATCGCCGAAAAAGTTAAGGACATCCGGACAAGCGTCGGGGACGGAACGGCCATCAGCGCCCTCTCGGGCGGGGTCGATTCGTCGACCGTCACGATGCTGGGGCATCGAGCTTTGGGGAAGCGCCTCAAATCTGTCTTCATTCAGAACGGCATCATGCGCGAAGGGGAACCCGAACGCGTGG
>JBGOYP010000325.1:0-3387 GCA_041479785.1 Candidatus Aminicenantia bacterium
CCACTCTCCCGCAAACGCATGTTCGCAGATGTTCTTCATGACTTTGGGAAGGATGTTCCCGGCGACCGTGAATACGCCGTGCCCCCCGAACGCCAGGAGCGGATAAGCGGTCGTGTCTTTACCCGTGCAAACCGAAAACGAGGTCTTTCGGGCGAGATAGAGGAGTTTGGCGAGATGGTCGAGCTCCTTGACGCCGTCCTTCGCACCGACGATGTTGCCGTGTTTCATCAGCCGGGCATACGTCTTGGTCTCGACGCTGACGGCGGCCCGGTCGGGCGCGTTGTGGATCAGGACCGGTTTCGGCGAAGCGTCCGCGACGCGCTCATAGAACTCGATCAGACCTTGCTGGGTCGGCTTGACCAGGAAGGGCGCGAAGACGACGGCATAGTCGCAGCCGAGCTCGGCGTAGGCCCGGACCCTGGCCAGCGTCTGGTCGATGTTGTTCGAGCACGTGTCCGGAGCGACGAGGCAGCGTCCGTTCGCTTCCTCGACGCAGATCTCGACGACCCGCCGGACCTCATCCTCGGAAAGGGACGGGCTTTCGCCCGTGACGCCAAGGGGAGCGATCCCATGGATGCCGCTTTCGACCTGGAACCGGACGAGCGTCCGCAGACCCTTCTCATCTAAAGACAAATCCTTGTTGAAGGGCGTCATCAGAAGCGTATAAGCACCCTGAAACATCGGCATCACCTCCGCGTCAAGAGAACGGATTCCTGCCGGAGGAGGGAATCGAACCCACACGGGCCTTTCGGTCCACTGGATTTTGAGTCCAGCGCGTCTGCCAGTTCCGCCACTCCGGCGCGCGGTTAGTTATAGACGATTCGGCCGGATTTTTCAACCTGAACGCGCGGCCTTCCGGCCAATCAAGAATTCCTGGGAAACGATACCGATTCCAGAGAATCGGCTCATGTCCCGGAATTCCGGCTTATTTGACCGTCGTCCCCGAATCTGATAATAAATTTCATTAAGTGCCGGCCATGAAAATCGATCCCGCGCTGAAAACATTCCTGTCCTACGCAAAACCCTACCGGTGGTGGATCGCTGGGGCCACGGCCTGCGGGCTTTTAAAGTACAACATCCCGGCCCTTTTTCCCTGGATTTTTAAAGACGTCATCAATCATCTGCTCTCGTCATCTCCTCCCGTGGCCGCTTTCATCAATAGAAAAATCATCGCGCTCTGTTTGATTTATATCTTTTGGACCGTCATCACCTATTACCGCTCTTTTCTCGCTGACAAGGCAGGTCAGAAGCTTGTCTTCGACCTCCGTCACGAGCTCTACGTCCACCTCCAGCGGATGTCGCTCGGATTCTATGAAAAACGCCAGGTCGGCGCGATCGCGTCCCGCCTCTTGAGCGATATCTCGATCGCCCAGAACTTCGTCGGCGCCGCCTTCACGAACTCGCTCATGGACGCCAGTGCCCTCCTCCTGATCACCTTCGTGCTGTTCGCGATGAACTGGCGGCTGGCGCTCGTCTCGATCGTCGTTTTTCCTTTGTATGTCGCTTCGAACAAATTCTTCAAGAAGCGCATCCGGACGACCTCCCGGCTCGCTCAGCAGAAAATGGAGGAAATCTCCGGCCAGGTCCACGAGAAGCTCAGCGGGATCGCAATGATCCAGTCCTACACCCGCGAAAAAGCCGAAGAGCAACAGTTCTTCAACGAGAACCTCGTCTACCTTCAACACCGCATCGCCAATATCCGGAACAACGCCCTGGCTCTGTCCGTCATCGGATTTCTGACCTCGGTCGCGCCGGTCGTCGTGGTCTGGTTCGGGGCGATTCAGGTCATCCAGAAAAACCTGTCGGTCGGCGAACTGGTCGCGTTCTATGCGTACCTGGGCATGTTCTACCAGCCTTTGAACCGCCTGTCCGAGCTAAACATCCAACTGGCGAATTCCCGGTCGGCCATCGAACGTATCTTCGAGCTCTTCAACTTAGCCCCCGAGATCGTCAATCGCCCCGGCGCCAAAGACGTGGCGCGGGTCCGGGGCGAGATCGAATTCTCTAGCGTCCATTTCGGTTACGATCCCGCGCGCCGTGTTTTAAAGAACATCGATCTCCGTATCCCGGCCGGAAAAATCGTCGCCCTCGTCGGCCGCAGCGGCGCGGGAAAATCGACATTCGTCAAGCTCATTTCCCGCTTCTATGACGTGAGCGAAGGGGCGATAGCGCTCGACGGCCTGGACATCAGAGACTACTGTCTCCATTCCTTGCGACGCCAAATCGCCCTGGTCCCGCAGGAACCGATTCTCTTTTCCGGAAGCGTTCACGAAAACCTCCTCATGGGGAAAGAAGACGCCCGCGACGACGACGTCCGGGCCGCCGCGGTTTTGGCCAATGCCCACGACTTCATTAACCGACTGCCAAAAGGGTATCAGACGGAGATCGGCGAGGGCGGCGCGAAGCTGTCCGGAGGACAGCGACAGCGCATCGCTCTGGCCAGGGCTTTTTTGAAGAACGCCCCGATCCTGATTTTGGACGAGGCGACATCGTCGCTCGACTCCGAATCGGAAAACCTCATTCAAGAGGCGCTGAAGCGGTTGATGCAGAACCGGACCACCCTGGTCATCGCTCACCGTCTCTCGACCGTCCAATCCGCGGACACGATCATCGTCTTTGACGAAGGGCGAATTGTCGAGACCGGCTCTCACGCCCGATTGCTGCTCAAACCGGACGGCCTCTACCGGCGGCTGTACGAGGAGCAGTTCAAAAATATCTTCACAAACATGAACGAAGGATCGACAACATAAGGAGGTCCCATGCGTCATCGCCGGATTCTTTTCACGATCGCTCTAATCATCGCGACAGCGTCGCCCGGCCTTTGGGCCCAAGATCCCGGGCCGGCCGAGATTCTTAAATCTCTCTCGTTCCGCGCCTTAGGACCGGCCCGCCAATGCGGCCGTATCCTCCACGTGGCCGTAAACGAACGCAATCCTTACACCTTCTACCTTGCCCCGTCGACGGGCGGCATCTGGAAAACGGTCAACAACGGGACGACGTTCGAATCCATCCTTCCCCAACAAAGCATGGTTTCTGTCGGCCACATCGCCCTGGCGCCGTCCAATCCCGATATCGTCTGGGTCGGAACGGGCGACGCCGCCTCGGGCCGCATCCCGCTTCGCGGCTTCGGTGTCTGGAAATCGACCGACGCGGGGAAAACCTGGGCCTACATGGGGCTGACCGAGACACGCCACATCGGCCGCATCGCCGTCCATCCCAAAGACCCGAATACGGTCTATGTGGCGGCCGTGGGCTATCATTTTTCGTTCAATCCTGAGCGCGGCCTCTACAAGACGACGGACGGCGGGAAAACCTGGAATAAAATCCTTTATATCAGCGATCAGGTCGGCGTCGTCGACGTCGTCATCAATCCAAAAAATCCCGACA
>JBGOYP010000326.1:0-3361 GCA_041479785.1 Candidatus Aminicenantia bacterium
CCGGTCATCGAAGCCCTGCGACGTTTTCGAGTCTTGAGACACGTGATCGGGAGGATCGGCGAAGCTTATGAAAACGACGATCGCCTGTTCGCGCGGCTCCTCGGTCTTCTCGACGCCGCGGACAGGGCCAAAACGGCCGGCTATCCCTGGGCCCTCCTTGACATGCATACCCTTCTCCTGCTGCCGTGGGCGGAGCCGTTGCTGACCGACAGCCAGGACGACCCGGGCAAAATTCTAAAAATTGCGATCCAAAACTCGGAAATCCAGGCGAAGCTGCCCCGTCTCCTGCGGGCCGACATCGTTCAGATCATGATTCTCGTCCAGGCGATGCGCCGAGCCCTTCGGACGGGACGATTTCGCTGGTCGCTCCAAAAAAGAGCGCATTATCCACAGGCCGCTCGGCTTTTTTATATGATCGAGAACGGCAGATCGCCCCAATCGGAAGAAACCTTTGAGACTCTATTCCGGGCCGCGTATCCCTCATCCGCGGACCAGCCTGAGCGACGAAAAAAGCGGCGGAGACGAAAACGAAAACCGCGATTTGGACCGGGACCACAGGACCAATCCGGCCAAGGTCCGCCCGAGGACCATTGACGAAGGGTGACAGCCATTCTAATATGGTCATGACGAGGAATGAGGCGTTGATCGGGTCGAATGAGCGTCCGGACCGCTATCATCCGGGCTTCCGCCCGATGTTTGTCTTCGGGCCGCTCGTTCTTGCCTTCGGCCTTGTTCTGGGGGGGCAGGTTGAAATGGTCGGCCCCGTGACGACAGCCGATGCCCTGAACGCCTTTCCGGACTGGCGCGAGATCATGGACGGCTACACCCCCGAGGCCGGCGCGATTGAGTACCTCCATAATGTCCAGATGAAGGTCCGGCTTGAAATCTTCTGGGGCGCCTGGTGCGCGGACAGCCAAGCTAATATGGGCAAAATCTTTAAGATCGTCCGGGCGGTCGAAAACCCGCAGTTCGAGACCCTGCTCGTGGCGGTTTCGCGCGACCTGAAATCTCCGGCGACGAATCTCGAGGGGAAAGGCATTGAAAAAACTCCGACCGTCATCGTTTACGTGAACGACATCGAACGAGGCCGGATCATCAATCAGCCGACCGCGACCTTGGAGCGCGACCTGGCGTCGATCGTCTCCAGCGCCGACGATAGCCTGACGATCGATATCGACCTCAGCCAGATTGACCGGGAATATTTCCGGACCACCCCCCACGCGAACCTTCCCATCAAATGCATCCTCTGCCATGTTCGCGCGAAATCGCGGCCGTGAGTCCGGAGGCCGGCGGCAACTTCAAAAACGGCAGGGCTTCATCACAGGAAAGGATGCGCGTCCGTCCCTGTTCAGAAGGGACTGGGGAGAGCGCTCCTGACCAGACGGAGGAACGTCCCCGGAAAAAGGCCGAGCTGCAGGACGCCTAAAAGGCAGAGAACTAAGACGAACAGGAGCCCGCCGTTCTCGGAGTCGACCGGGACCTCGCCCGCCGGTTCCCGCATATACATGGCGACGATGACCCTCAAATAATAATACACGGAAACGAGGCTCGCCAGTACGGCCAGGACCACGAGCGGAGTCAGTCCGCGCCGCACCGCTGAAACAAACACGAAAAATTTAGCCAGAAAACCGCCGGTCGGAGGAAACCCGGCTAAAGAAATCAAAAAAACCGCCATGAGCCCGGCCATCCATGGGGAGCGCCGGCCGAGGCCGGCGAAGTCCTCGAGCTCGTGATATTCGCGGCCGTTGGCGCTAAGCGCGGCAAGAGAACCGAAGGCGCCGAGGCTCATGAAAAGATAAACGCCAAGGAAAAATCCAAGTCCGGCGCCGTCCCCAGCCAAGAGGGCGAGAAGCATATACCCGGAATTGGCGATGCTCGAATAAGCGAACATCCTTTTGACGTTGTTTTGCCGCAGGGCGGTCAACGTCCCAAGAACGATCGTCAACGCCGCGACAGCCTGAAAGGCCGTGAAGAGAGCCGAGGAGCTGTTCACGGACGTCCAGGGGGACGCCAGGAGCCTGAAGAGAACGCAGAACGCCGCCGCTTTGGGAGATAGGACAAAGAAGGCCGTCGCCGGCGTTGGGGCTCCATGGTACACGTCCGGAGCCCACATGTGAAAAGGCACAAGCGCGATCTTGAAGGCAAAGCCGATGAGAACGAGGCCGAACCCCACCCAGCCGAGGACGGACGGCCCGGTTTGTCCGGAGAACGAACCGACGATTCCCGGTATATCGAGCGTCCCCAGAGCGCCAAAGAGAACCGCCAGCCCGAAAACGAGGAAGGCGCTGGCGAAACTTCCGATGAGGAAGTATTTCGCGGCCGCCTCGGTGGACCGTTCGTCGGCGCGGTTCAAGCCGGCCAGGGCATAGCAAGAAATCGACGTGACCTCCAGACCCAGGAAAACGACGACCAGGTTGGGGGACGAGATCATGATCAGAAGGCCCGCCGTCGCCAGCAGAAGCAGGCCGTGAAATTCGCCGCCCGGAAGGTTGAACGACGCGACGTAACGCCGGGCGAGAAGGACGACGAGCCCCGACGCGGAAAGAAGGAGGAACGCGAAGAAGAGGGCGATACGATCGAATTCCAGCATTCCCCCGAAGCTGTAAGCTCCGCGATTCCAAAGGAGAGCACAGGCGATTCCGGCTGAAATTAAAAAGATAAGAGAAAGGCCGAAGACAATTCGAGCCCCGTTCTTTTTCAGAAAGGCGCTCAAGAGCAGGACGAGGAGGGCTCCAAGAACGACGATAACAAGCGGAGCCAGAGCGAGGGGGGAGCTCATTTTTGCTCCGTGTCCGGCCGCACGACGGCCTGAGGTTCCTCCCGCGGAGACCGTGGGTCAAAGACCATAACCTTTTTTTTCTCCTGGACCTGGTGGATATAACGGACGACCGTGGCGTCCATTTTTTTCGTGATCAAGCCCGGAAAGAACCCCAATCCGAACATCAGGACGACGACCGGGACCAACGTCAGGATTTCGCGCGGCGTCAGGTCCCGGAACAAACGGACCCGGTCATGAACGAACGGCCCCTGCATGACGCGCCGGAACATCCACAGCAGATATGCGGCCGAAAGGATCACCGTGAAAACGGCAAAAACGGCATACGTTTTGTTCGCGGCGAAGACGCCGAACAGGCAGGTGATCTCTCCGACGAAACCGTTAAGGCCCGGCAGACCCATCGAGGACAGGACGGCGACAAGAAAGAACGCGGAATAAACGGGCATGGAACGGCTTACGCCGCCGAAGTCGGCGATCTGGCGCGTATGAGCCCTCTCGTAAAGCATGCCGACCAAAAGGAACAGCGCCCCCGTGCTCAAGCCATGGTTGACCATCTGAAAGACCGCGCCTTCCGCGCCTTCAACG
>JBGOYP010000327.1:0-3350 GCA_041479785.1 Candidatus Aminicenantia bacterium
ATCCTGGAATCGTTCTTCCTCGGTGGAATAGAACGTCCGGACCTGGAGCCCGAGCCAGAACCGATACCAGAACAGCGGCGGCGTCACGCCGGGCTCGCTCCGGTGCGCCCGGACGTAGCTCTGATAGGGCCAGACCATCACCCCGACGATGGCCGCGGCAACCAGAACCCAGACGACCGCCGTCCGGAGCGTGATGCGCTTGAGCGCCGAGAGAGCGACGACAAGAAAAAGGGGATAGAGAAGGACGGACGGCATGAAATAATACGTCACGCCGGTCGCCGCGCAGGCGTCGGCAAACCAAAGCCAAGAGCGGCCTTCCCGGAAATAGATGCGGCTTGCGGCGTGGGCGATGACCAGCATGCCGTAGAGAAGAAAGATATCCTTGTACGGAATGACGCTGGCCCTGGCTTCGAAGAAGAGAAAGGCGAAAACCAGGACGGAGAATTTCGCCGCCCTCGGTCCGAAAAAGCGCAGGGTCAGGGCATAGAGCGACCAGGCCGCGAGGAGCTCGAATAAAATTTGGATGACCTGGGCGAAAATCCAGAGCTTGACGCCCGTGATTTTCCATAAGCCGGCCAGAAAGAACGCATAGCCGGGGACTTCCTTGATGTAGGGAAGGACGCCGGACGGGCGAACGTCGTAGTGCTCCGGGTCGAGAAATCGTCCGGGATCGCCCGGCTCGGTGACGGCGGGCGGTTCTCGAAAGGTCGTAACGCCCTGGCCGGCGAGAAGATGAATGGCGACAAACGACTGTTCATACTGCGTGGACGGGCCGCTATAGACCCGGTGATGGAAGCCGAGCAGCAAGGCGACCCGGACCGCCGCAACGAGAACGAGCAGCGGGACGAGCGCGGGATGGCGTTTGCGGAAGGACATCATTCCCTCCAGTCGGACGGATTCCGATGGCGCCGCTTGAGCTTCCAGAGTTCGACGAGCATGGCCAGCGAGCTGCCGACGATTCGGACCTTGCTCTGGGGTGAGTTGCACCAGACGACGGGGACTTGTCGGATACGGAAACCAAAGCGGCGGCAAAGCAAGAGCGCCTCGACGTCGAAGCTGAAGCCGCGCGTCTCCACGAGCGGAAAGACGGCCTTCGCCGCTTTTTCGCTAAAGAGCTTGAAGCCGCACTGGGTGTCGGGGATGTCTTCGAGAAAGGCGCGGCGGAGAATCCTGTTGAACGTCTTGCCCATGAGCTCCCGGAACCTGGACTGCCGGGCCCGGATGTCAGCGCCGGGGAGGGCGCGCGACCCGATGACGACATCGAAGCCCTGCTCGATCCACGGCAGGAATCTATCGAGCTCCTCGATGGGCGTGGACAGGTCCGCGTCCGAGAAGAGAATAAGGTCGCCCCGCGCCGCGAGAACCCCCGCCTTCACCGCGGCCCCCTTGCCGAGATTCCGCGGCAGCCGGATGAGGCGCCCGCCGGCGAATCCTCGCAAGGCGTCCGCGGCCCGCTCGGCCGTTTTGTCCCGGCTGCCGTCGTCCACGACGATGACCTCGGTCGCGAAGCTTTTCGTCCGCGCGTAGGACCGGACCGCCGCGATCGTCGTCCCGAGCCGGTCTTCCTCGTTGTAAGCGGGGATGACGACGGAAAGGTATGGGTTGTCGAAGTCGGCTCCGGACATCCTGCTTCGTTTCCTCTTGCCCGTTACTTGATGGCCGTTAGGTCGGGCTTCGGGTCGCCGAAAATAAAATGGCCGAACCAGGCCAGGTTGTGGAGCATCACGGCCCGCTGGGATTTCGGCTTCGTGATCCCGTGCCCGTAGCCTTTATAGACGACCATTTCGACCGGAATTCCGCGGTTTTCCAGGCCCTGCCGCAGTTCATAGGCGTTGGCGATCGGGACGCGCCGGTCGAGCTCGCCGTGCTGGATGAGCGTCGGCGTTTTGGCGCTCTTGATGTAGGACATGGGAGAGGTCCGCTGATAGATCGTCGGGTCGTCCGCCGGGTTCGCGCCGAGATAGTTGATAGTGAACGGGGTGATGTCCGTGTTGTAGTAGTACGTCGCCCAATTCGAAATCCCGGCGCCGACCGAGATGGCCTTGAACCGGTCGGACGAGGTCGTCAGGAACGCCGAGATATATCCGCCCTGGCTCCATCCCATGCAGCCGACGCGGCCGGGGTCCGCCCATCCTTTGCCGATCAGATAATCCACACCGGAAAGAACGTCCCAGGCGTCGCCGATCCCCAGATTCCGATAGTTGAGCTTCCGGAATTTTTCTCCGTAGCCCGCGCTACCGCGATAATTCACCTTGAGGATCAGCGCCCCTCGCGCCGCCCAGATATCCGACGGATACGTGCGCGTATCGGGGGAGAGGAACGCCGGCCGGTCCGTTCCGGTCGGCCCGCCGTGGATGATGCAGAGCAAGGCGTATTTTTTAGCCGGGTCAAAGTCGGCCGGCTTGATCAGGACGCCTTCGATCTCCGTCCCGTCCTTGCTCTTCCAGGAAATGACCTCACGGGTTCCGAGGACGTAGGCGCCGGCCTGGTCGGTCATGTGCGTCAGCGCCCGGGGCTGGAAGGGAAAGTTCGAGACGCAGATTTCCGCAAGGGTCGACGGAGAGGCTGCCGTAAAGGCCATCCGCGTTCCGTCCCGGGTCATCGAAAAGGGCCCGCCCATGAAGGCGTCGGGCGACGTGACACGTTCGATCTTGAGGCTGACCGGGTCGAGACGGAATAGATGCGCGGCCGTTTTTTGCGCGGCCGAAAAATAAACGCCGGCCGGCGTCCAGGCGACGAAATTCGGGTTCTCGTCGAACCCGTCCGTCAGCGACCGGAGTTGTCCTCCTTCGGCCGGAACCAGGGCGAGACGGACATTGTTGGCGTAATAATTCGGATTCCCCATATAAGTCGAGAAGAGGACCTGCTTTCCGTCAGGCGACCATTGAGGCGCATTGTCGGGTCCGGGAAGGCCGACGATCTTTTTCACGGAATCGTCCGCCAGGTTGAGGACGTATATATCCGAGGTCCCGCCCTGGATGAGGTCAGGATTGATCGTGGCGCTGAACGCGATTTTCAGTCCGTCGGGAGACCAGGCGGCCGGGCCGACCGTGAAATCTTTTCCGTGCGTCCGCTGACGACCCGCCTGCGGAGCCTTGAGAGCTTCGAGCACGTCGAACGTCCAGATATGCGTATAGCCGTATTCTCTCCGGACGACGTCGAAATCGCCGAACGCGTCCTTGCGCTCCTTGGCCGCCTTGGCGGCGGGTTCGGTCGCGGCGAAAGCGATCGTTTTTCCGTCGGGCGACCATTGATATCCCGACACGCCCGTTTCGGCCTTGGTGAGCTGGACGGCTTCGCCGCCGGACGTGCTGATGAGGAAGATCTGGTTCTTATCGCCGGCTCGGCTG
>JBGOYP010000328.1:0-3342 GCA_041479785.1 Candidatus Aminicenantia bacterium
CCGCGCCATATGCGTCATCAACGGTACTAACGGATTCTGCTGTTGGAGCGGGCGATGGGACTTGAACCCACGACCTTCTGCATGGCAAGCAGACGTTCTACCACTGAACTACGCCCGCAGAAACAGGGGTAAACTAGCAGAAACAGGGGTAACTGTCAAATTGAAGGACGGATAACGGCCCCTGTTGTTGCGACGGGGCAATCAAAAAATGTCATTGCGAGGAGGCTTTGCGACGTGGCAATCTCATAAGCAGGAGTGATCGCCACGGCCGGAGCCTCGCGATGACAATTTTAATATATCCTGGATGACAATATCGGCGAATTCACCGCGCTTGGACGAGGTCGCCGACCCGTATCGCGTCTTTCGCCGACAAAATTTTTATCGTCGCCGCCCCGCGCCCGGCGTCGATGATGATCGCATTGCCGATGGGCTCGGCCGGCCTGTCCTTATCACCGGGATGGAAGACGCCGAGCTGCTGGCCGAACTTGAGGCCGGCCTCCGCGCCAAGGTCGATGAGGGCCCACTGGCCGGACCCGATTTGGGCGACTTCCCCGTTCAGGAAAATGATGCTACCGGTACGCGTCCCTTCCGGCCCGAACTTCGCCGGAAAGCCGAGGTCATGCCCCAGGAGGCCCTCTCTCTCCACAAACGGAACGAGGCCATTCCCGACCATTACCGGAGCGCAGGCCCGTTCCACGTTCGCCAGGACCCTTTCCTTATCGATGCGGACGAGCTTCGCCCGGCCGCGCCGGAACATCAGATTGACCCCCTTCGCTTTGCCGCCCGTCAAGCTCGGGCCGGCTTCCACGATCGCCATGACCTGGCCTTCCTTGAGGCCGGCCAGCGTCCCGCCCGCCGCATAGAATGGGTCTCCGTCCGCAAGAATCGTCTTCTCGATGCCCGCTGGGACCGATACGATCTTCAGCCTGGGTGCCTTGTCGGCGACGAAGAAAGAACAGTACAGATCCGCTTCGGAAATCAAGACCGCGGCGTTCCGCAGCGTCTTCTCCTGACCCGCGGAGCCGGCGAATAAAACGGCGCAAAAGGCGAAAATAACGACGATTTTTTTAACCATGGCGAACCTCGCTTTGCCTTATTATTATATCAGAATTTCCCCTGATATCCTACCCTGTCCGTAATTTGGGGGTCGGGGAAATAGACTCTCGGCCGGGAGGGGGACTCGGGGCAGCGGACTCGCTCATCACCTTGACGAGGGTCCCATTTCGCTTCGTCCTCTGGGGTGCCCCAATCGGCGTCACTTTTTCTCCTTATGATCAGACGGGTTCCGGGCGGAACGCTCCGAGCCCTCCTTACCCTTCCCCATATTAAGTCGATACGCGGGTACTAATAAAGGGGGCTCGGGGTATGCCGTTCGGAACCCGTACGAGAGCGAGAGCGGGCATGGATCAGAAAAGCGCAGCTTTTCTGAGAGCTCGAGAGCGAGTTCGAGCGGATTTTCCGCGCCGGGGAAAATCCGCGTGGTGACGAACGGCATACCCTGAGCCCCTTTTAGGACTCGCGTTTTGACTTGACATTTTTACTTCTTGCGCTTAATATTTATTCATCCGTCAGCTAACCATAATAGGAGGCTCTTCATGGGTAAGAAAGATATAACGGCGCGTCTGGCGAAAGACGCCAGCATCACCCTCCTTCAGGCGCACAAAGCGTTCGCCGCGCTTCTCAGCGCGGTGAAAGCCGACCTCAAGTTGGGCCGCAAGGTAAACTTCTCGGGCTTCGGCAGCTTCGAAGTCAAGGTCCGGGAAGCCCGCAAGGGGCGCAATCCGAAGACGGGGGCGTCCATCGCCATCCCGAGCAAGAAAAGGATCAAGTTCAACCCCAGCCGCCAGTTCAAGAATTCCCTGTAAAGAAACGAGCATCCCCCGCCCCCCCGCCGCAGCGCGCGGCCGTGCTCTCGCTATGTGGACAAAGCACCGCTAGTCCTTTACAATATCCCCTCAAGCATCTCCAGTATGGCGAAAAAAAGGACGGTCGCGCTTCTGTTCGGAGGACGTTCGGCCGAGCACGAAGTCTCGATCCGGTCGGCGGCCGCGGTCTTCGATAACCTGAATCCGGCAAAATACCGCGCCGTCTCCATCTTCATCAACAAACAAGGCCGATGGAAAAAGGTCGCCTCCCCGCGCGTTCCGGCCGCGACACTCCGGCGGGGGCCTTTCGGGGATTTTCTGCCCTGGAGACGTTCGGCGGGCTTATCCAGCCTCAGCGCCGATATTTACTTCCCGATATTGCACGGGCCCTACGGTGAAGACGGGACGATCCAGGGCCTTCTCGAAATGGCCGACGTTCCCTACGTCGGCGCGGGCGTGTTCGCTTCGGCGGCCGGGATGGACAAAGCGGAGATGAAAGCGCTGTTCCGGGCGAAAGGGCTGCCCATCGTCAAGTATCGCGTCGTCCTGGAAGCGGACTGGCGCCGGTCGTCCGCGACGATCCTCGACGCCGTCCGGCGGGAATTTCCTCTCCCTCTCTTCGTCAAACCGTCGAACCTGGGCTCGAGCGTGGGCATCACCAAGGTCAAGACCCGGTCCGGCGTCCCGGCCGCGGTCGAAAAAGCGTTCCAATACGACCGGAAAATCCTGGTCGAGGAAGGCATCCGCGGCCGCGAGCTCGAATGCAGCGTCCTCGGCAACGACGACCCCGAAGCGTCGCTTCCCGGCGAGGTGATGCCCGACAACGAGTTCTACGACTATAACGACAAATACCGCGACGGCAAGACGCGCTTCGGCATCCCCGCCGACCTCCCGCCCGCCGTCGCGCGCGAAGTCCGCCGCCTGGCCGTCGACGCCTTCACGGCGTGCGACGCCGCCGGCATGGCCCGCGTCGATTTCTTCCTCCAAGCCGGCACGAACAGGGTGCTCGTCAACGAAATAAACACCATTCCCGGTTTCACCGCCATCAGTATGTATCCCAAGCTTTGGGAGGCGACGGGGCTGCCGTTCCCGGCCCTCGTCGAGCGCCTGGTCGAGCTCGGGTTCGAGCGCCACCGCGCCAAGAAAAGGCGCGTCGCGCGCTAAGCCGCCCATGCGAATCCTGGGCATAGACTACGGCGACCGGAACGTCGGGCTCGCCCTGAGCGACAGCCTCGGCCTTACGGCCCAGCCGCTGGAGACATACCGCCTTCTGGACAAAGAGGCGGAAGACGCCGCCTATTTCCGAAACCTCGTCACGCGCTACGACATCGGCGAGGTCGTCCTCGGCAACCCTCTGCGCATGGACGGGACGTCGGGGACGCGCGCCGAAAAGACGCGCGCCTTCGCCGATTGGCTCAAAAAAGCCGCCGGCATCCCCATCGTGTTCTGGGACGAGCGGCTCACGACGCGGCAGGCG
>JBGOYP010000329.1:0-3341 GCA_041479785.1 Candidatus Aminicenantia bacterium
CATAGGCGATGATCCCGGGGATGTCCACCTCGGGGATGTATTTCAAGATGTCCTCGATCCGGCCGTCGGACGAGAGCGGCGCCCAGCCGGCGTCGACCAGCATGTACTCGAGCCCGTGCCGCGCGGCGAAGTCGATGTAGTGCTTCATCGTCGCCGTGTTCATGCCCGGCTTGAAAGGAACTCCCGTGGCGTAGCTTCCGGACCACCAGTCCCAGGCGGCCTTGCCCGGCTTGATCCAGGAGGTGTCCTTGACCGCGCACGGCTGACTGAGGTTCAGGACGACGTAGTTCGTTTCGATGAGGCGGCCGGGCGTCGGCGCAATCATCAGGATGCGCCAGGGCGTGGCCTTGGGCGTCGTCCCGACGACGGCCTCGTCTGCCTTCCGGTTGGGCGGAATCGAGAGCTTGCCCATTAGGGCGTTGGGGATGCCGGGGACGCCGCCGACGTACATGCCCGAGTAGTCGGTCAGGTCGGCCTCGAGCAGCGCCGCCCAGATCCCGCCCGGCATCTCGACGAGAAGCGGCAGGTTGATGATCGAAGCCGGTTTGATGGCGCGCAGGGCGGTCCGCGCGTACTCGCCTTCGTTATGGGTGTTGAAGCGCCCCATGTTCAGGGCGTAGGCCGAGGCGTCACCGGCGAAATAGAAGCCCGTGTTTTCGGCTGCCAGCGTGAAACCGCCGATCGCTTCCTGCTTCGGCAGGACGTAACGGAAAGCGACGCCCTCGTCGTAGGCGCGGAGTACGATGTCCACGCGCCGGTTGGGCGCGTTCTTTTCGCGCAAAGAGACGGTCAGCTCGTTGTAACGGTCGGGGATGGTCCGCTTGGCCCCGAAGGCGTTCTCCCAGGCGGAGTCGTGCGTCTGCTTATCGGTCGACACGATCTCGAGATCCTTGTCGAGCGGGTCGGCGCCTTGGATGTCGAGCCCGAGCGGCGAATCGGTCAGGATGGGAGCCCCCTTATAGATCACGCGGTAATAAGCCCGCTCGCCCGCGAGATAGGGCTGGGGCTTGGCTTCGAGGGAGAGGGAGATGGTCAGGTTTCCGTCCGGCGAAGAAACAGCCAGGGCCGCGGCCCCGTCTTTCTTGGCCGGCGTGCATGACAGGCACACCATGACAACGGCCAGCGCGACGGTCACTTTGCGAAGAACTATCATCGACGTCCTCCTGGGCTAGGCGATGATTCGAGTTTATACCAACAAACATCCCCGGACGCAATGAATTCAGGTTGCTTTCTCCGGGGCTTTGGCAATATCATCGGCGGAGCGGAGGCCAGCTGAACGTGGCTCAAAGACGGTTCATTAAAATTTTTTTTATCTCGACCCTCACTTTGGTTTTCTCGGGATGGAGCTGCCGGAGCGGTATCAAGGGATCCGTCCGGATAGCGCATGCCGGTCCTGAATACACATTGACCCTGGATGGAGAGCGGGGCCTGCGGTTCTCCGTTCCCGAATTGGCCGGATCCGGCCTGCCCCGGGTCGAGGTCGGCGAGGCCGAGGACGGCTGGCGTCGCGTCCGCATGACCTGGGAAGTCGCCGACTCCGTCGCCCAGGACGAGCTTTCCGTCCGCTTCGACCTCGAATTCGATCCGGACTTCTGGTGGGCGCCCCACCTCGCGCCCGAGGAAGGTTATGTCGTAGGTCAGCACGTCTTCCGTTCGCCCGCCCTGATCGCCGGGCGCGGCCCGCTGACGGTCGTCGTCGTGCCGGACTTGGATATCGTCGGCAAGAGGCCGGAGAATCCCTGGTTCATGGATTACGACGCACCGCGGCGTCGGATGTGGCTGGGCCTGGTCAAGACCGAGATCCCCGAGCACGTCCTCTTCAAGAAAGCGCCGGGAATGACTTTCGCCTCGGGCAAAGTCGAGATCGGTTTCTATGTCACCGCTTACAACGAGCACGCCGAGGTGAAAAACCCCTGGTCGAAGGCTTCGTCCTTTCTATGGAAGCGCTGGGGCCGCCCGCTCTTCGCCAAAGGCGAGCCCATCGCGGCTCCGCTCCAAGCCTACGTCCGCCGGACCTATGACTGGGCCTTCGAGGGCTGGGGCCGGCATGTCTGGCAGGAGTTCGACCTCGGTGGCACGCGCGTCGGCGCCCCGCAGTTCATCGTCAACGTCTCGCAGTCGCCGAATTACCCCGGGCCGTGGTATCAGCGCGAGTTCCTGTCCATCTGGAACCAGGCCTGGTTCTCGTCGCTGCGGAGCGCTTCGGGGCTCTATCGTTACGCCCGGTCCGTGAACGACGAGGCGCTCCTGCGCAAGGCCCATCTGACCAAGGAGCTGGCCCTGGCCGCGCCGATGAAGGACGGGCTCTTTCCCGCCGTGATCGGCACGGATAACGAGATCGTCGAAGTCGACGGCCAAAAGCTGCGCCGGCCGCGCGGCTGGGATCAAGCACGATGGAGCAATTCCGACCGCACGCCCGTCGACCGCGGCATCACCCGGGACTGGTTCCATATCCTCGATTCGAGCTGGACGGCGCTGCTCATGCTGCGCTGGCACCAGGAGCTCGAAAAGGACGCCCGGCTCCTCGATTACGCCCGGGCTTATGGGGAGCGCCTGATCACCCTCCAGGACGCAGACGGCTTTTTCCCGGGCTGGCTCCACCCGGAGACGCACGCGCCCGGCCCGGTCATGAATCAGACGCCCGAGACGAGCCTGAGCGTGACGTTCCTCCTGAAGCTGGCCGAGGTGACGGGCGAGGCGAAATACCGGGAGGCGGCCATCCGGGCCATGGACGCCGTCCTCGCGGAGATCGTGCCGCAGGGATTGTGGATGGACTTCGAGACCTACTGGTCCTGCTGCAGCTGGGGCCGGGAGAAATATTTAGGGCGGAAAATCGAGCGCAACGCCATGCACAAGCAGAACACGTTCTCCATGTTCTGGACGGCGGAGGCGCTCCTCGCGGCCTACCGGGCGACCGGCCGCGCGACCTATCTCGAATGGGGGCGCCGGACGCTCGACGAGCTGTCGATGGCCCAGCAGGTCTGGCAGCCGCCTTTCATCTACGTCCCGGCACTCGGCGGATTCGGCGTGATGAACGCCGACGGCGAGTGGAACGACTCGCGCGAAACGCTCTTCGCCGAGCTCTTTCTCGACTATCACAAGGAGACGGGCGAGCGGGCTTATTTGGAGCGGGGCGTGGCCGCCCTCAAATCGGGCTTCGTCATGATGTACTGCCCGGAGAACCCCGCGGTCAAGGCGATGTGGGAGAAGGTCTACCCGTGGTTCGGGCCGGCCGACTACGGCTTCACCATGGAGAACTACGGCCACGGCGGCCGGACGAGTCCAGAGGGCGAGGGCATGGGCGTCTTCACGATCTACGACTGGGGCAACGGCGCCGCGGC
>JBGOYP010000330.1:0-3336 GCA_041479785.1 Candidatus Aminicenantia bacterium
CGCTCGTGGCGTTTGCCAATTCGGTTCGTCCGGGTCACACCGCCGTCGTCCTGATTGGTGAGAAAGACGACGGCTCGGTGCAAGGGGTGGGAAATGTCGACAACATCCAGAAGATGGTCGATGACTTAACGGCGAAAATCGGGACGAAGATGGTCGGGCCCGCGGCCGGCCAAATGCCCGGATTCAAAATCGCCGACGTCTCGACGTCCTCGCCGGAAGCCTACCGATATTACCAGTATTACCAGGAGGGTTTGGAAAATATATGGCATTGGAAATATGCCGCAGCAAGAAAATCATTTCAAAAAGCCGTCGACATTGACCCGACCTTTGCTTTGGCCCATTTATGGCTGGCTCTGGCGAAAGCGGCTTTCGGGATGGCCATGACCGATCCGGCGACCGATTTCGGTTCCATCAAAGACACGCTGGCCCTGGCTAAGAAATACTCGCAGAAGGCCACCGAAAAAGACCGGCTGCTGATCGAGGCCTTGACGGCCGATGACCTAAAATCCCAAATGGCCTATATCCGGGAATTGACCGAAAAGTATCCTAAAGAAAAAATCGGATTCTTCTGGCTCTCCTTTGTCGGCTGGGGAAACGGCGATTTCCCCGGCGCTAAGGCCGCTCTGGAAAAAGGCCTGGAGCTCGACCCCTCGGACGGCATGATGTATAACCAACTCGCCTATACGAATATGTGGCTCGGCGATAAGGCTGGGACAACTTCGGCGATCAGAAAATATATCGCCGTCCAGCCGGAGACGTTCAACGCCTATCAATCGGGCTGGGAAACGCATATCACTCTGGGGCTGGCGGACGAGGCCGACCGCTTCCTGGACGAGGCGATCAAAGCAAATCCCAAATGGACGGCTTCGGTCAATTTGTACCGAGCCTGGGCCGCCCCTTGCTCAAGCGCGAGCCGGCCAAAGCCAGAGAGTTGTTTCAGACTTATGCGTCTTTTTATCCAAATTCGGTGAGGGCGAATCTGTATCCTCATTATGCCGATCTTCTGGAAAACAGATTCGCTTCTGCGGTGGGCCCTTTCAAAGCAACAGTTCAAGCGTTTCAGAAAGCAGACGACTTCGCCGGCGAAATTTACGGGCATCTCTATTTGGGAGAGATCCTTGCCGCTATGCAGCGCCACGATGAAGCAGTCGCCGAATTTATGGCCGCGGCGCTTCCCTCATCGGGAAATATGGTAATGATTTGGATCCCTATGGGGGATTACCGGTGGCTCCTGACCGCCGAAATATGTTTGGCGAGAAGAGAATTTGCCGCCAGCTCCGCCGCCCTTGATAAAACATCTGGGTGGGCGAAGCTTACTTCTTCTCGCTATCACAAGATCTCAGCCGACCTGGCCATGCAGGCGGGAGACGGCAAGAAGGCCATCGAAGAGTATGGATATTTCAAGACTAATAAAATGGCGACCAATACAAGCTATCTTATGGCGGACCCGTTTTACTACCTCGAAGTCACATCGCGTCTTGATTATTACCTCGGCCAAATTTACGAGAAAATGGGGGACTCAGCCAGTGCGGCCGAATACTACCGCAAATTTCTCGATTTGATGAAGAACGCCGACCCCGGAATCAAGGAAATCGACGACGCCCGCCGGCGTCTGGCCGGGCTGAAGGATCCATAGATTTATAGAGGGAAATCCCTGGCCGTCATATGCCCCACAAGCCAAACTGATAATCCCAAGACGGCCAAGTTCACCCTATATCAATTTTTCAACGATCGCTAGTAACTCCGACACGTAATCTCGCTCCAAGGCGACGGCAAACTCGGCAAGCCATTTTTTAAGATAGGCCGCGTCATAGCCGGGATTTTTGAGCAGGATGGATTCCACGTCCTCGATGTCCCTCGGCCGGCCGGCGAGCATCTTGTGGATGATCACGTCTTCAAGCGCGGCGAACTTGACCATCGCCCGGCCGAGCCGGATTTCACGAGCCCTCTCAATCGCCTGTTTTTCGTAGGGAGAAAAAGAAAAAATAAAATCGACCCGAATGCCGCTCTTCTTTTCGGCCACCGGAAAGACCATCGTTTCTTTAACGAAGTCTTCGGGATTGGAGACGAGCGGCTTGAGGTCCAGCGCAGAGGCGATCGCCTTGATTTGGGCCAAGGCCTCGATCCCGACGCCGAGCGTGATATCGATGTCCTTCGTCAGCCGCGGCTCTCCATAGAGAAGGACGGCTTGCCCGCCGATGATCATGTAGGGGATGTTCTTCTCGTTCAGACCGCGGGCGACTTTCTCAAGGAGATTTTCGAACACTATTGACCGCCTTCGCGATTCTAATGTCGACGTCTATGCCGGTGAGAGGATCTTTCAGAGGGAATATCCCGAGGGCCCTGGCCTCGGCGAACATCGCTTCGATAAGGCTAAGGTTAGCCCGGAAGTCCGCTTTGTCTTTTTTCGCTAGTTCCCTTTCGAAGGATCGGAGCTTGTTGCCGTTCTTAATCATTTAATATCAGGAGGTTAGTGCGTTTTCGAACGAATCCTCTTTATCGATTTCGCTTTATATATTTTAGCATATTTCGCGATCTGGAGAAAGGTCGATGCGGATAGTTTAATCGGGCCTTTTCGTTGACTCTTTTTCCAATCCTTGATAATCTTGAGCCACGCCCGACTGAAGGGGTCGGCCATGACCGTCAGTTGCCCGAAATGCCGCGCCGACAATCCCGAGACCGTAAAATTCTGCGGGGAATGCGGCACGCCAATTCGGGGACATGTTCCGGATTATCCGGAATCCGGTACGTGTCCCCCGAATTCCAAGGATGTCAGCTCAAAGGCGACCGAAACGCTCAACCAGCCCGTCCGCGAGCTGACCACGGGCACATTGTTTGCCGGCCGCTACCAGATCATCGAGGAGCTCGGCCATGGCGGGATGGGCCGGGTTTATCGCGCTCTCGATGAAAAGCTCAACGAAGAGGTCGCCCTGAAGCTCGTCCGGGCCGAGATCGCCCATGACCGCGCCACCCTCGAGCGGTTCCATAACGAGCTAAAGTTGGCGCGCAAGATCAGCCATCCGCACGTCGGCCGGATGTACGAGCTCATGGAGGAGAAGGGCGCGCACTTCATCACGATGGAGTATGTCCCGGGACAGGACCTGCGGGCGCTCATCCGGCAGACGGGACAGCTTACGGTGGGGAAAGCGATCGCGACCGCAAAAGAGATTTGCGAAGGACTTGAGGAGGCTCACAAGCAAGGATTGTCCACCGGGACCTCAAGCCGTCGAACATTATCATCGACCGGGCGGGGGGCGCACGGATCATGGATTTTGGGATCGCGCGCTCTCTGGCCGTAAAGAGCCGTACAGGCCCGGGCGTGATGATCGGAACGCC
>JBGOYP010000331.1:0-3331 GCA_041479785.1 Candidatus Aminicenantia bacterium
CCCGGCGGCCTTCGCGACCCTCGTGACGAACATGAACCAGAGCGCCATGTATCTCCGGCTGCTCTCGCGCAACGCGTCGACCGACGTGGATGCCGTGTATTACAACCCGGCCGGCCTCGTCCTCCTCAAGGACGGCTGGCATATCGGGCTGAACAACCAGACGGTGCTCCAGACCAAGACCATCGTCAACGACTTCCCGTTCCTCAATTCCCACTCGTACGACGGCAAGGTCAACGTTCCGCTCTTCCCGGATGTCTTCGTTGTCTACAAAAAGAATAAACTTGCATTTTCGTTTGGCGTCGGGCCCACCGCCGGCGGCGGAACGGCGAAATTCGCGACAGGCCTGCCCTCCTTCGAGTGGCAATTTGCGACCTTGCCGGCCCTCATCTATGGCATGGGAATTCCGACCACCGCATATTCGACGGATATTGCCTTCGACGGCAGTTCTGTTTATCTAGGTTTTCAATTCAACGTTTCCTATGCGTTTTTGGATTGCTTTTCGGCCGGCGTCGGGGCGCGCTACGTTTCGGCCAAGAATACTTATAGCGGCCACATCAAGAACGTCAAGGTCAATCCGACTTACCCCGCCCTGGGCCTCACCGGAGCCATGATCCCGGCCAGCCAGTTCTTCACCACGATGGGCCAGTACTACACCTCGATAAACAGCCCGATCAATGCCGCGACGATGAATGCCTATGCTGCGCAAATGGGCGACAAAACCGTCGACGCCGAACAGACAGCGACGGGATTCACGCCGGTCCTCAGCCTTAATTTCACTCCGCTCCAGGGACTGAACCTGGCGGCCAAGTACGAGTTCAAGACGAAGCTCGAATTTACGAACAACACGACCAAGGACGACAGCGGCTTGTTTCCGAATGGGGCCAAAACCCAAAGCGACGTCCCGGCCTTCCTGTCCGTAGGCGCGGAATACTCCATCCTGCCCGAGCTCCGGGCCACGGCCTCCTTCAACTACTTCTTCGACAAAAACGCCTTCTTTGACAAACTCGAGGGCGTCTCACAAGGCCGCGAACAATTCATCAATTCCAACTCCTACGACCTGGCGATAGGCGTGGAATACGACATCACCAAATCGTTCCTCCTCAGCGCCGGGTATCTGATGACGCGGTATGACCTTGCGGCCGGATACCAGTCCGACATGGCCCATGACTTAGGCGCGGACACATTCGGCGGCGGATTCCGGTTCAAGCTGAGCCCGATGTTCGATATCGACGTCGCGGCCATGAGCGTCGGATATAAAACGGACCAGAAATCGATCGCTTATGGGTCCTTGGGCACGTATGCGGAACACTACTCCCGGAAGACCTTTGCCTTTGCTGTGGCGCTGAACTTCCACCTGTGATTCCGGCATAGACTTTTCTGAAGCCGAGAGAGCGGGGACATATTGCCGCCGAAGGCGATATGTCCCCGTCTTTTTTCCGGTTGATTTTAGCTTTTTCTGAACCTGACAGACTTCGTTTTAGATCAGGGATCTTAGGCTGGATTTGATGAGCCATCGATGATAGAATTTTCGGATTATGATCCGCGCTTCTGATCTCAAGAAGGGCGACGCCGTCAAGGTCGACGGCGATCCGTGCATCGTCGAGTCCGTCACCGTCCAGACCCCTGGCGCGCGCGGGGCGGTGACGCTCTACAAGTTCCGATTCCGCAACGCCCGGACGAAACGCAAGACGGATCTGACGTTCCGGGGCGACGACAATTTCATGGAAGCGGACCTGGAACGCCGCCCCGTTCAGATCCTGTTCGGCGATGCGACGAGCTTCGCCTTCATGGACCAGCAGGACTACAGCCAATTCGCCCTGACGAAGGACGATCTTGAGAACGAATGGCCATACCTGACCGAGGCGGTGGAGGGTCTGGTGGCCCTCTTTTCTGAAGGCCGGGTCCTCGGCCTTGAATTACCGCTCCTCGTGCCGCTGACGATCGCGGAGACCCGTCCCCCCATGAAGGGCGGCTCTGTGACGGCCCGAACCAAGCCGGCCGTGCTGTCCACGGGTCTCGTCGTCCAGGTCCCCGAGTATCTTTCGACCGGAGACGTCATCCGTGTCGACACCCGGACGGGGCTCTATGCGTCGAAGGCCTGACTGGAGACGCCGCTCGGATGCCGATGTTCAAACCTGAAGACGTCATTTTCGCCCCGACGGCCGAATGCAATCTGGCCTGCGCCCATTGTCGCGTCGAACGCATCCCCCAACGGCTTTCGGCCGAAGACGCCGTCGCGTTTTTAAAATCATGCCGGCCCCACGGGATCGAAAAAGTCGGGTTCAGCGGCGGAGAACCGTTTCTTCGCCCTGATTTTCTATGCGAAGTGTCCCGGGCGGCTGTCGAGCTGGACATGGTCTTCGACCGCTTGATGACGAACGGCGTGTGGTTCGATTCTCAGCCCGACCTCGATAAAACGCTGGCCGCTCTTCGTGCGGCCGGATTCGACGGGACCTTCGGCGTGAGTGTCGATTCCTATCACGCCCAGGATCTCGGCAAGCTGGCCGTTTTTTTCCGGGCGATATTCGCCGTCTGGGGGCGCAAGGACTGTTGCGAAATTGTTGCGGTGACGACGCCCGAAGGGGCGGCGCCGAAACACATGCTGGAAACGCTGGCCGGACGTCTCGGCGGCCGGCTGCTTCTGGAAGACGGAGAGCCGTTTTCGATCGTCAACGACGCCTTTCTCGAAAGACGGGACGAGGAGGCGGGCGCCTCCGAGACGATGACGATCAACATCATCCGGGTCCCGTATTCCGCCGCCGCGGAGGAGGACGCCTGGGGCGCCGGGGCCTGGTTCGAGGATGATTTTTGCCGCGGCCCCGGAAACGTCTTCTACGTCCATTCCGACGGGCGCGTCGCGGTCTGCTGCGGATTCGCCAACGAAAATCCCCAATTGATTATCGGCGACATTCGCAGAGATGGTTATGAGATGCTCATGCGGCGCGCCGCCGAAAATCCCATGGTGAAGGCCTGTTATGACGCCGGCTTGGCGACCGCTCGGGCCCGGCTTGAAACGCGAGGATACCGATTCCCCGGCAAAACCGGCGATCCCTGTTTTTTCTGCGATTATTGCGCGAAACATGGATTGCTGGCTAAAATAGGGGGACACAATACCTAATTCCTAATTGGAGAATAGGGAAATAGGTATTGTGTCCCCCTATTTTCTCCCCCTATTTTCTTGACAGGGCCGCGCAGCCGGCGATATATTGCCGCTATGGATAGGAAGGAAGATGCCCCGCCCGGAGCGGGAATCCGACCTATCGCGAAAAAACGAAAATCTCATTAAATAAAAAAGGGAGCAGTCATGAAACCACGTTCGACCGTTCTTCTC
>JBGOYP010000332.1:0-3312 GCA_041479785.1 Candidatus Aminicenantia bacterium
CGGAAGTCCAGAAGTCTTATTATTTTGTCGCGACGGGCCTCATCGCCTCGAACGTCTATTTGTTCGCCGCGTCGCAAGGCTTGGCGGCTTGGTTCCATAATTGCGATAAGACGAACACGGTCAAAGAGTTCAAACTGCGGCCCGAGCAGCGCGTCCTGTTCGCCCAGACAGTGGGCTATCCTGCGAAGGCGTAACCGGCGAGCGGGTTCGAATCGCGAGAAGGTGCGAGGAAGTCATGTATTACATTCTGTTTTACAAAACCGTGGATAACTATATCGATAGGCGCGCCCCGTATCGCGAGGAGCATTTAGCTTATGCGAAACGCGCCCAAGAGCGCGGCGGTCTGGTAATGGCCGGTGCCCTAGCCGACCCGGCGGACAGCGCCGTGTTGGTGTTTAAGGGGGAGGGGCCTGCGACTGCCGAGAATTTCGCCGTCAACGACCCCTACGTGAAGAACGGCCTGATCACCGAGTGGCGCGTCCGTCCTTGGACCGTCGTCATCGGCGGGTAAAACAAATATCGCTGCGTGCCGAGGCGTTTTCCCTTGAGACCTTGTCGCGCATTCACAGCGACCGGCGGCCGGCTTTAGAGTCGTTCTATGCGGAGAAGCGGGGATTCCATGCCGCACGAAAAAGGAAATCGCAGTTCTCGAGCTGTGATATAATATCATTCATGAGGAAGGGCAAGGATATCCCTCGGGAGCTGTTCTGGGATGCCGACGTAACCCGCCTCGATCTTCAAGAAAACAAACAATATATCATCGAACGAACCTTGGAACTGGGAGATGAGAGGGCCGTGAGATGGCTTTTTTCGAACTACGCCCTGAGCGACATCAAAAAGGCCCTCCAAAAAAGCCGTAACATCTCCCGAAAGAGCTCCCGTTACTGGGCTCTTATCCTGGGAAAATAGCCTATGCTCCACACCGTTCTTGGAGCCGGCGCCGAAAAGGCTCTCCAGGTTCTTTCCCGCCAGGATTTTATGGGATCATTCTATCTCGCCGGAGGCACAGGCTGTGCCCTCCACATCGGGCACCGGCTCTCTCATGACTTCGATTTCTTCTCGCGCATTGAATTCGAGATCTTCCCCATCCAAAATTCCCTTCGGAATCAGGGCCGGTTTGTGATCGACTACTCCGACTCGAACACCCTGGTCGGGAGATTCATCGGAACTAAAATCAGCCTATTCCATTATCCCTATCCTCTGATCGAAGAGGCGGTCGATGACCTGGGTGTGCGCGTTGCCTCGCTCGTGGACATCGGCTGCATGAAAATCGATGCGATCTCCTCGCGAGGGACCAAACGCGACTTCGTGGACCTATTTTTCATCCTCAAGAACCTCAGGCTCGACATGAAAGCGTTTTTCGGGTATTTTGAACGGAAGTACGGTCCGGACGTTTTCAACCGTCATCATGTCCTCAAAAGCCTTGTCTATTTCGAAGATGCCGATAAAGAACCCGAACCGGAAATGCTTGTCGATTTTTCTTGGACCGTGACGAAACGCTTTTTCGTCGAGACGATCCGGACTTTCGGCGCGCTTTAATCCCGAGGCTCGCTGCCTCCGGTTATGGCGAAGACGGCGTTGAGTCCGTGCCGTTTGTTGACGGCAGCCCTTGATCTTTCCTATGATCCTTCCTATAAGGGAACAATGAAATGCTCCGTCTTATGTCTTGTTGTTATAGGCATCGCGTTTGCTTCATGCGTATCGAATGAGGACGGCGTCCGCGTGAACAGTTCCCGGCCGAAGTACGCGGATGAAACCATCGAACTAAAAAAGCTTTATACCATCGACGTCACCTATATAAACATGTTCAGCAGGGAAACAAGCCGGGGATTCGAAAACCTTATTGATTTCGATAAAAACGATAACATGTACATTCTGGATACATTTGAAAGCAAGATATCCGTATTTGACAAGAATGGCCGGTTGGCAAGATCGTTCGGAAGACCCGGACAGGGTCCCAAGGAGTTTTCCAATCCATCAATGCTATTTATCAAGGACAATGAGATTTATGTATTACAGGGATTTGGATTTGATCTTAAGATAATGAGGCTTGAGGGAGAATTTGTCTCGACTAAACGCGTTAGCTACGAAAATCCGTTGAGATATCATGTCGCCGGGGGCGATATCTATCTTTTTTCGGCAAAAACCGACCCGACATTCACCAAGCTGGAATTCCTCCTCAGAAGATTCGACGGAGGCAGGTTCGACAAGGAAGAGGTTCTTTTTACTTATGATTATCTCCCGGGTTTACAGGGCCCCGATTACGATTTCATCTGGCCGAACTGGATGCTGATATCCGAAAGCAGAGAATTCTATTTCCCCGAAGACAACCTGAATAAATATTCCATATCAAAATATAGCCGGGAGGGAAATCCGGTGCTTGTCTTCGGCAGGACGTATGACGTCCGTGAATACTCGAAAAAGGCCAAGGATAGGTTTTATTCCCTTTTCAGCCGGGAAATTGAAGCGGGAAAAAAGAAATTCCCCAAGTCGCCGCCGGTTGTAAGAAAAATGTTCCAGGATCAGAAGAAAAACATATGGGTGGTTCTGGGAGAAACATATGAAGATAACGAGGATCCCGCCTTCGAAAACACCGTTGACGTTTTCAGCGGTAAGGGAGAATGGTTGTATGCCTTCAAGTCAAAACCTATTTCCAGGAATTGTTTATATAACGACGGAAGATTATACAGCATCCCGCCGATCAACATTGATACATATGAGCAGCATATCGAAGTCTACGAAATCAAATACTGAAACGCCCGCCCGGGCCATAATAAGCGGTTAGGATAGCCCGGGTCAGCAGTATTAGGACAATGCAAAAGCAGACTATCATGAGGGTGAATTCCTGTTGAGCGCAGCTTGACATTATCTCTGGCCGCAATTTAGTATGGCCGCATGAACGTTCATCCCCCGGCGCAGCAGATATGGCTGCTGGTCCCTTGATCCGGTCCGCTGCCCGGCGGATGGCTTCAGACTGTATAGCCGTTCAAGTATGACGTCCATAAAGGAGCGCACATGAACATGAATTTCGTAAGATCTCCGTTCACACGCCGCCGGATCGCGGCCTTCGTCCTCGTGTTAGCGGTCGCGTTTGTCGCGGCCGCCGCGCAACAGGCGCCGCAAGCCGCCGCTAAGAAGGCTATGACCGTCGACGACTATGTGAAATGGCGCAGCATCGCGGGCCAGTCGATCTCGGGCGACGGGAAATGGGTCGCCTATGTCCTGCAGCTCACCAACGCCATCCCGGCCGAGTCCAAACCGGTCCTTCACCTTCTAAACCTCGAGACCAACGCGGAGGTGACGGTTGCGGAC
>JBGOYP010000333.1:0-3301 GCA_041479785.1 Candidatus Aminicenantia bacterium
CATGCGTATCGGGGCTAATTCCAGTGACGGCGATGATATTCGCTTACAGAAAACGTTGTTGGTCCTTTCGTCTTTGATGATGGCTTCGCTGGCCATCATCTGGGGTCTCATTTACGTCGCTTTTCGCGAATTCCAGGCCGGCGCGATTCCTCTATTCTATTCCATCCTTTCGTTTCTCAGCATAATCTCATTTTCCCGAATCCGCCGCTACCGGTTCTTTCGCACCAGCCAATTGCTCTTATCTCTGCTGTTGCCTTTTTTCCTGATGATCGCGTTGGGCGGATTTGTCAATTCCAGCGGAGTCGTCTTGTGGTCATTGAGTTGCCCCCTAGGAGCCTTGGTCTTTGCGGAACGACGTCAGGCTGTCGGTTGGTTTATGGCTTACATCGCCTTGGTCATTATCGGAGCCATTCTCGAACCCTTCATGCAAACGACCACCAACTTGCCGCTGATTATGAGGGTCGTTTTCTTTGTGATGAACATCGGCTGCACGTCGACCGTAGTTTTTGTGCTGCTGCAATACTTCGTACGCCAAAAAGACACAACGCTCAAACTGCTTCACGTCGAACGAGCGAAATCGGAACACCTCCTATTAAATATTCTGCCAAAGGACATCGCGAATATTCTAAAGAATGAGAGCCGCACGATTGCAGACCAGCATGATCAGGTGAGTGTTCTTTTTGCCGACATCGTGAACTTCACACCGATGTCGGCTCTCATGACGCCCGTGGAGCTTGTGGAACTGCTGAATGACGTGTTTTCATATTTTGATATGCTGATAGAAAAGTACGGGCTGGAAAAGATCAAGACCATCGGAGATTGCTATATGGCGGCTGCCGGCATCCCCCAGGCGCGCCCCGACCACGCACTTGTACTAACCCGGATGGCTTTGGAAGTGCGAGATTATTTCACCCGGCAGCAATTCCGAGGTCAACGTATTGCCGTCCGCATCGGGATCAATTCCGGTCCGGTTGTGGCCGGCGTGATCGGGCACATGAAATTTGCATATGACCTGTGGGGCGACGTGGTCAACACAGCCAGTCGGATGGAATCGCACGGTGTCAGAGGAGAGATTCAGGTTACGCGGGCAACCTTCGAGCTGATCAAGAACGACTTTGTCTGTGAATCACGCGGTATGATCAGCGTTAAGGGTAAGGGCGAAATGGAAGTCTGGCAAGTGAAGGAAGCAAGGGTGTGAGCATTGGCATAAAGTTGCGGCCAGGGGTGCCGGCTAACACCGGCTTTCGTGCGGGAATCGGTCCGATTCCGTAATCAGCCGGCTTTCTCCACCGGATGGCGGATGATGGTCTTCGATTTCTCTGGGGCGGAGCGCTTCGGGTCGCCGAGATAGATTTCATGGTGTTTTCCGCGCACCTTGTATCCCTGCTCCTCGACAAATTTGTGGAGCCGTTCGATCATCGGGCCTTCAGTCGCATACGGGCCGATGTGCATGATTTGCGCCGACCGGCCTTCCGCAAACCTCTCGAACCGGCCTTCAGGAAACCGTGGGAATTTCGCTTTTTTCTTGACGGCCTCGATTGCCTGGGCGATGTCGTTCTTCGTCACGACGTCGGGCAAGACGATGAATATGGTCCATTGCCAGTTCTCACGTTTCTCGTTCAGGAAATCGGCGATGTCGTCGGCGCACCACAATCCTTCGAGCGCCATCACCGGGTAGTCGATGGCCTTTTCCTTCTTGAACGTGAATTTGAGCGTGTAGGCGACGCCGTCAGCGGATTGTTCGGGGCCGGTACATCTTTTAATAAGAGCGCTAAACCGCCGACCGATCAAATTCCTTAAGATCGCGTCATTGAGAAAAGTCGCGAAGTCGGCTATAGTTTTGGAAGTGCTGCCGGGGTGGCGGAAGTGGCAGACGCAAGGGACTTAAAATCCTCCAGGAAGATTTTTGGGGCTTTTTGGCTAAGCTCAGCATTGCCAGCAACTTACTGAAGAATTAAGAACTTACGTAAAAAGGGGGCGGTTTGTACCGTTCCCACCGTTTGCATTGTTTGCATGGAATTATGCAAGATGGTGACACAAAACTGACACAGTGAGAAAGGGGGGCTGTTTATTCAGGCCTCCGGACTGTCAACGCCCCGAAAGCGGTTCCCTCATGAGGGATAGATTTTGATGACGGAATCATATTCGATCCTGTCCGGCCCTTCCAAGTCCGGATAGATATTGATCCCCCGTAGATTTTCCTGACGCGAGCAGGCCTCGAGGAGGAGCAATTCCTCGTCCGCGTGAAGCTCTCCGTCAACGGCCATGATTTTTCACTTCACATCCACGACGGCTTTGACGAGATTCCCGAATAGGTCCCGAGCCATAATCCTGAAGTCGCCCAAGGATATCGGGGCATCGATGATTTTCATGGGCTATTTATCTCACAAATCGTCACGGGCCAAAAAGCCTCTTCGTCCCCTAATAATCCATCGTTTCCCCGCCCTGCGCCGTTTAGCTCGTCTTTTCTTTTTTCGTCCGACAAGGCCTGGGGGGCGAAAATTTTAAATTCGTCCGTCCAACGGAGAATCTTGTAATCAGGGTCGAAGAGAACGGCGTCGGGCTTGAATGAAAGAACGAAGGAAAAGCCCGTTTCCTCCGCCCCGATCTCGACAATCCTGGTTTCGCGGGTGCTGTCCTTGACAAAAACGATCTCCGCGGCGGCCCGGTAGACGTCCCGAATCTGCCGGATTCGGCCTTTCACCACCCAGCCCGCGCCTTGGGCCTCGGCGGTGGTGGACAGGACGAACTCCGGCGCGCCCTTGCGGAAGAACCATTGGTCGAAAAACCATTTCAGGTCCCGGCCGGCGGTTTTTTCGAACTCCCCGCGCAGGTCGGCCAAGGTCATGGTTTTCCAAGCAAAGTGGGCCAGGGCGCCGCGCAATCCCGCCCGGAAGGCCTCCCCGCCGATGAGGTCGCGGAGAATCACGAAAACGAAACAGGCTTTGCTGTTGGCTAGCATATGGAGGGTGTTCGTTTTCGCGGGGGACGGGATCCCGAGTTCTAGGTCTTCGCCTCGGAGAAGAAAACCGAGAAGCGCCCGATCGGAGGCGGCGGGAGATTGAAGAGCGGAAAAATAGGATCGGGCGGAATGGATCAAAAGCAACTCCTGAGCGCCGTTTTTCAGGATGGTCCGGAAGGCTGTTTCCCCCAAGGCCTGTTCGAGGTAAAGGGCCATCGACAATTGGGCCAGCCCTTCATCGATGACCGGACCCTCGGCGCCCCGGACGAAGTTGCCCCACCAGAGATGGCCGATCTCGTGGCCGAAGACGGGGAGGTAGAAGAACCGGTCCGGCATCGC
>JBGOYP010000334.1:0-3294 GCA_041479785.1 Candidatus Aminicenantia bacterium
AGCATCTGGTCGAGCCGGTGAAGGCAGGCCGTGAGTAGCTCATCATGCGTGGCCCGGCGCGTGGCCCGGACCGTGGTCTTGATCCCGAGCCCTTTTTCGGCGAGCTGCTGATAGGTCCATCCCTGCAGGCGCAGAGAGAATTCCTCGTCGCGGCCGCCCGCGAACGGAAGATGATTGTGCGAATCGACGAACCCCGGAAGTCCGACGAGGCCGTTCCCGTCGACCCGGACGGCGCCGGCGTCCGGCTCGACGGTCCGGCGGAATTCGGCCTCGGTCCCGGCAAAAACGATCCGGCCGTCATGCGCCGCGACCCAGCCATTCTCGACCAGGCCGACGTCGCGCATGGCCTCGCGGCGTTTCGGTCCGCCCGCGCAGGTCAGGAGCTGGCGGCAGCCGGCGACGATGAGGTCCGCTTTTTTCATGACGGGGCGTTCCTCAACTTGGAATGTTTGTTCCGGATGAAGGACGGCGGTTCATAGCTGTCCCAGTCCTGGTCGGCCAGGGGAGCGATCTGGGCGGGGGTGGGCTCGCGCCAATCGGCGCCTTGAAGGTCGAGCGGATACGGCGGCGTTTCGGGGACGCGAGGGTTCCGCACGGGGAAGGGCGGCGGCGTCGGCGCGTTACGCCGGCGCGGCCGCGGAGACGCCGGCGCTTGGGCCTCGGCGGCCGCCGTGATTTCGCGAATGGCCTTCTTTTCAAAACCCGTTGCGATGACCGTCACCTTGACCATATCTTTCATGGCCTCATCGATGACACAGCCGAAGATGATGTTCGCCTCGGCGTGGGCCATTTTGTGAATGAGCTCAGAGGCTCGCGAAACCTCGTGGAGCGTCATGTTCGTACCGCCGGTGATGTTGATCAGGATCCCTCGCGCGCCCTGGATCGTCGTGTCGACGAGGAGCGGGCTCGAGATGGCCTTGTTGGCGGCTTCGGCCGCCCGGTTCTCGCCCGAGGCGAGGCCCGTGCCCATGAACGCCACGCCCATGCCTTTCATCACCGATTTGACGTCGGCGAAATCGAGGTTGATGAGGCCGGGCTTCGTGATCAAGTCGGAGACGCCCTGGACCGCCTGGCGGAGGACGTCGTCCGCGACCTTGAACGCGTCCTGGACGGAGGTGTCGAGGCTCACGGTCTGGAGAAGCCGTTCGTTGGGGATGGCGATGACCGTGTCCACGGCCGATTTCAACTCGTCGAGCCCGGCCTCCGCCTGCCTCATCCGGACCCGGCCTTCGAACTCGAACGGCAGGGTGCAGATCGCGATGCAGAGGATGTCGAGCTCGGCCGCTAGGTTGGCGATGATCGGCGTCGAGCCCGTTCCCGTCCCGCCGCCAAGCCCCGTGGTCAGGAAAACCATATCCGAGCCTTCGAGGATCTCGAGCAGTTTTTCGGTGTCTTCCATGGCCGCCTGCCGGCCGGTTTCCGGACGGCCGCCCGAACCCAGCCCGCGCGTGAGCTCGTTGCCGATCTGGATCTTGGCCGGGGCGCGGTTCGCGTTGAGCACCTGAAGGTCGGTGTTAACGGCGATGAAATCGACGCCCTCGATCCCAGTCTCGATCATCCGGTTGAGGGCGTTGCCGCCGCCCCCGCCGATGCCGATGACCCGGATCTTGGCGCTGCAAGTCTCTTCGACGAGCTGGAACTTCAATTTGCTGGAAGTCTCGCGTCCCATGATTCCCTCCTATTCTTCCGTGAAAATGTCCTTGAATTTGGACCACAAGCCCCGCTTCCGGTCCTTTTGCAGGCCGCCGTCCTTCATCTGCTGGTATCCGTAGAACAAGAGCCCGACGGCCGTCGCGTAATCGGGCGTGTTGACCCGGTCCACGAGCCCGCCGACGCCCGCGGGGTCGCCGCGGCGGACGGGAAGGTCGAAAATCTCCTCGGCGACCTCTTCGATCCCTTCGAGGAGGGCCGTCCCTCCGGTGAGAACGACGCCGGAATTGAGCGATTTCTCATAACCCATGCGTTTGATATCGTTGTCCACGAGCCGGAAGATCTCCTCGGCCCGCGGCTGGATGATGTCTGCTAGAAGCTGGCGGGATAGAACCCGGGGTTTGCGTCCCGACCCGACCGACGGGACCTCGATCGTTTCCTGCTCCTCGCCCGGCGGGCTGACGACGCAGCCGTATTTTTTCTTGATGCGTTCTGCGTCGGGGATGGCCGTCCGCAGACCGACGGCGATATCGTTGGTGAAGTTGTCGCCGCCCAGGGGGATGATGGATGTGTACCACAGGCTTCCCCGTTCGAAAATGGCCACTTCGGTCGTCCCGGCGCCGATGTCGATCAAGCCCACGCCGAGCTCTTTCTCGTCGTGGGTCAGGACCGCGGCGCTCGTCGCGAGCTGGTTGAGCACGATTTGCTCGATGTTGATCCCGGCTCGCTCGACGCACGTCCTCAGGTTCTGGACGAGCGTCGACGCGCCGGTGACGATGTGGACGTTGACTTCGAGCTTGATGCCGTTCATCCCGAGCGGGTCCCGGATGCCGTCCTGGTCGTCGACGATGAACTCCTGGGGGATGACATGGATGATCTCCCGGTCGGGGGGAATCGAAACGGCCTTGGATTGGTCGATGACGCGTTTGATGTCTTCCCTGGAAATCTCCCGGTTCTTCCCGGAGACCGCGATCACGCCCCGGCTGTTGAAGCTCTTGATGTGCGCGCCCGACATCCCGATGAACGCGGCGTTCATGGCGACGCCGGCCATGAGCTCCGCCTCTTCCTGGGCTTTCTTGATCGCGGCCGAGGTGATGTCGAGGTTGACGACGACGCCCTTGCGCAGGCCCTTGGAATCGGCCGTGCCGATCCCGATGACCTCGACCTTTCGCTCCTCGGTGATCTCGCCGATGACGGCGGCCACCTTCCGCGTCCCGATGTCGATTCCGACGACGTATCCGTTCTTGGCCATTAGCGCGCCTCCTTGTCCGGACGGGTTGGGGACGGGCCGTCCTTCGCCTCCGCCGTCCGGATGTAGATCCGGTCCGGGAACCGCAGATCCATGTATTCGAGCGGCCCGAACTCCTGTGTCCAGCGGTCTTGGGTCCGCCGGAAGAGCGCGAGCTTCTGACGGAAAAGGTCGTCTCCCAGCTTGAGCTTCGTCGGGCTCGAACGAAGCGTCGCGATGACGTCTCCGGGATCGCTGAGGTCGAGCGACGCGATGTCGGCCCGGTCCTCGGCTGTCAGTTCCCGGAGGCAAGACCAGCCCAAAAGGGCCTTGTCTCGGGCGTCTTCGGCGAAGCCCAGCATGTCGATGAAGACCGGGAGCGCGGCGCGGGCCTCGCTCGGGGGGGGCCCGAGTTC
>JBGOYP010000335.1:0-3285 GCA_041479785.1 Candidatus Aminicenantia bacterium
ATGTCTTTCCTCGCTTTGATGCCCTGCGATATCCTGCTCAAGATGAGCGAACGCTCGTAGCTTGCCATTTTCCGCGTTTCCAAAAATGCCCGGTCCGCGGCGGCGATCGCCCGTTCGACCTGGTCCTTTGAAGCCCAACACACCCGGCCTGCGACCTGCCGGTCATAGGGCGACCGGATTTCCTTGATGGTTGCGGATTCTTCCCAACCGCCGTTGATTAGCAGTTTGTAGTCTCTCATTTCAACCTCCGCGTCGTCCTTTATTATAAAGATTTGCGAAAAGCAAATTCAAATTGACAGATCTTTTTGCTTCGAGCTATGTTAGGGCCATCCCTCGATCATCGATGGAGAAATGCCATGGATGTCACCAAAGCGATAGAAACGCGGCGCGCGTACCGGTCGCTCGCGCCGTCCCTTTGGAGAATTCGTGCACTTGAATCATGGCTCATAAATGCGCATTATACTATGGCTCGGAGCGCTCGAATTGGCGTCATGGACAGGAACATAAAAACAGAAACATGACTTTTTGGGTCGCCTTCGCCGCGGGAACCGTGTTGCTTGGCGTCGTCTCCTGGGTGGTTTCCCTCCGGGCGCGACGCTACCACGGGATCGCCCGCTTTTTCGCCTTCGACGCGATCCTGGCTCTTTTTCTTCTCAATGCCGGGCATTGGTTCGAGGACCCTTGGTCTGCGCTCCATGTCCTCTCCTGGACCATCCTCGCCCTATCGCTCAGCTTGGCGGTCCATAGCGGTTTCATCCTCGTGAAGCTTGGCCGTCCCGACGGCCAGTTCGAAAACACCACGCGCCTCGTCGCGCGGGGAGTTTACAAGTTCATCCGCCATCCGCTCTACGAAGCTGCCGCACTTCTGGGCCTCGGTATTTACTTGAAAAACGTCACGGCGCTGACGACGGTCCTCGTGCTGGTCGTCCTGATTTCGGCTTATCTGACCTCGAGGATCGAGGAGAGGGAGATGTTGGCCAGGTTCGGAGAGGACTACCGGGCTTACATGCGGACGTCGAAAATGTTCATTCCCTTCGTATTTTAAGGAGCATGGACTTGAAAAAATTCGTCCTCTTTAGCGCGGCCGCTTTAGGATTCGTTCTTCCGGCTTTGTCAGCGGCGCAGAGCGGTCCCGTCATTCGCTATAAAGTGATTCCGGACCCGAGCGGGTCGCGGGTCCGGGTCGAAGCGGCCTTCCGGCTCCAGAACGCTTCCTCTTATTTGAGAGATTTCGGCCAGGTCGAGGCCGTCCGATGGTCGGTGAACGGAGTTGAGGTCAAGGTCAAAGCCGACCGGCAAGGCGACGTTCTTTTTTTCAACGGGTTGCCCGCGTCCGGCGACGCCCGGGCGTTTTATACGTTGAATTGCGTCACCGTGCCCAGGCCGGGTTATCGGAAGAGGCTGATGGGGTCGCCGGGTTTCATCCTGGCGCGTGAAGGGCTTTTTCTCGGGTTGGTCTCCCGCGACCTCATCGATATCGACGTTCAATGGGAACTGCCGGCCGGTTGGCGCCTCGCCGTAGGCCGCAACGGCGGTCAGCGATTCGTCGATACCCAGAGGACCCTCTGGATCGCGGGAAAAATCGCGGAGACGACCGCGACGACAGCGGGAACGCAGACTTTAACGGTTTCGGTTCTCGAAGGCGCCTCGAGCCCCGCCGTCACTCAAACCCTCCGCGCCCTGGTCTCGATTTTCAATTATGCCTTGACGACCTATGGCCCTCTCGCCGGGCGCGATTGCGGGCTGGCGATCTTCCCCCGCGGAGGCCTCGGCGGCGGCACGGCGCTCGGGCAAACGCTGGCCTCCGAGGACGACCCGCTGACGATCGTCCACGAAATGCTTCACTGGTGGACCAACCCCAGAACGCCGGCCTGGTTCCGCGAGGGAGTCCACTCCTATATCGCCCTGAAGCTCCTTGCCGAAAGCACCTCCATGGACGCGTCGACGTTCGAGTCGTTCCTCCGGGGGTTCGTTCAGGAGCGGGGGCGGGTCGTCCAGCGCGAGGGGAAGGTCTCTTCGCTCGCGGAGTCGTCGGACGCTTACGAACGGAACCAGGGCGGTGGGGACATTTATGCCTATGCCGCTTTGTTCGCGTTCAAGCTGGACCAGAATATCCGGTCCCGGAATCCGGCCTCTTCCCTGGAACGCGTTTTCGCCGAGGTCTGCCGGTCTCGACCCCAGGGGGGAGGACGGCCCGCTCGGCCGAAGACGGACAATATTATCGGCCTGATCAAGGACATCACGGGATACGAAGCTGAGCTTTTTTTTAAAAAGTATTTTTATGACAAGGTCGAAAACGTGGAAGACCTGTTGAAAGGGTCGATCGCTTCGTCGACGAGGGCCAAATAATTACGGACCGGGACATAGCTCGGGATTGAATTTCCGGAGCCGACGGCGAAGCGGCCGCGCGGCCCGCAGACCTCGACGAGTCGCCTCGTCCGCCGCCGGACGTCGGCTTCGGACCCCTGGGCCAGGATATTCACGTCCACCCCGCCAAGGACGGCGACCCGGTGTCCGTGGTTTTTCTGGAATTCTTCCGCGGGACACACCGCGTCCTCGAAGGAATGTTTGCCGTCGATGCCGACGATATCGATCAGGTCGCCGATGACCGCCTCCAGGTTTCCGCAGGAATGGAGAAAATAGGGGAGACCGCGGGCGTGCGCCATGGCCGCGAATTTCGCGTGCCAGGGAAGGATGAGCGACCGGATGTCGGCCGGCGAAACGAGGGGCCCCGTTTTAAATCCCATATCGTCGCCCGGAAAAAGGGCCGTGAGATTCGGGAGGTCGAGCAGATGTTCGTAGAATTTCGCCATCAGGGCCCCGACGCGGGAAGCGACGTCATGGACGAGCTCCGGGTCGTCCTTGAGGGCAAGGCAGAGGCCCTCATAGGACAGGATCCAGGAGAGATGCTCGAACACCCCGCCGCCATGGCTGGTCATGAAGCCCATGCCCTCGGGAAGATGCCGGCTCAGGTATTCGAAAGGAAAAAAGTCGAACTCCTCGACCTTAGGCCAGGGATAGCGCTCGAAATCCTCGCGGTTCCGGATCGTTCCGCGGTGTTCGTCGGCCCAGGCTCGTTCCTGGCCGAGGAGGGTCGGGTCGAGACCGGGGACCTTGTTTTCAAAAAAGGGGAGTCCCGCTTCGAAACGGACGGTATCGTAGCCTAAGCGGTGCCAGAAGGCGATGATATTGTCCAGGCAGGCCGTCCGTGAGCCGCGGTCGTTTCCGTAGTCGGCCCATGTCCGGCCGAGGAGGTCGACGACGACCGGCTTCATGACCGCGGCG
>JBGOYP010000336.1:0-3266 GCA_041479785.1 Candidatus Aminicenantia bacterium
CGGGCGGGCCCGTCTAGGATTCAGCGTAAATAAGTGATTTTCACCGCGCCGAGCTTCTTGAGTTCCTCCCCCAGTTGAGCATAGGCGGAATCGTAGTCGATTCGGAGGGTCTTCAATTCTTCCAAGAGGTCGAGAAGCTCCGTTTGTGTCTGACGGCCCGATTCGAGGCTCGTGACATAGGCCATGGCTTCATGGTTTTTCAGAAAAACGTCGATGAATCGGGAGGCGGCGGCCCAGATCGGCTTGAGCTTCTCGAATTCGGAAGCGGTCAAGATGGCTTGAGCTCTCGCTTGGTCTTCTTCCAGATGCTTTTTCAAGTCTCTCGCTTTTTCCATGAACGGGATAAATTTCTTGTTCACCCCGGTCCAATCGGTATTGGAACTGCCCGGGACGATCGCGGTCAAGGCCGATTTCAAGCCTGGCCAATCCTTCAACAGGCTCTCGGAATCGTCGAAAAATCGGCATTCTTGGCCCATGAAGGTCATTCCGGTGACCTCGATAGGCATAGGTTTCCGGCCCGCCCGCAGTTTCTCAATTTCGGCCGGTTCGGCTTTGACCGACAGGAAATCGACGGCTCGGACGTCTTCCCGATAGGCGGCGCCTCCCGTTTGGATCTCCCGGATGAATCTAGCCAGCTTTCCCGGAATCTCCTCGCAGGTCCAGAGGGTCATAGTGGTAGGAGTCTCGGGACGACCGAACTGAAGCTTCGTTCGGGTCGTGCGCAGAACGCCCCCCTTGACGGATAGGTCCTCCGTCCCCGAATCGAGACGGACCCCGCTCGGGTCCTTGAGAATCCGGTCGGCCTCGATCCCAATCATCCCCGATAACAATCCGGCCCCTTCATAGTCGGCCGCCTTGAATTCGATCCTCTGCCCCAGAGATAACCCGGTCGGACTCGAGGCCGGTTTCCCCCTCCCGGAGGACGGCGATTCCCGGAATTCCAAGACCGCAACGTCGGGACGAACCTCCTTAAGGGTCAGCGTCTTGATCGACTCCTGAGCTGCGCCCGCCGAAGCTGTCACGCATATAAAGGAGACGAAGGTTCCGGCCTTGAACCGGCTCCAATAGGCGTACTCGTTATCGGCCGGACGGGAAAATGCGAGAACGGCGGATGCCGCCAGCAGAAGGGCTCCCCATTTCCAAATCATCGAGGTTTTTGGCTTCATGCAGGTTCACCCTCATCAATCAACTTGTTGATTAATAAAACTGTATCATAATGCGTCGTCGATCTCAATGGGATACTTGGCCAGGTCATAATGATAGAGCGGATAGCGGATAAAACGTTCTGCGCGCTCAGGCTGGATGTGCCGCCTCCCCAAACGCGACCCCAATAAAATCCGGTCGTGAGTTCCTATTTGATCTGCTTCCAGATCGCCTCCATCTCGTCCAGGATCGCCGTCCCAAGCCGGCAGCCTTGCGCTTGTGAGAGGAGCGAAAAAGTAGATCGGCGCGTCTCTCCTTATCGCCGAACGGCGGACGGACGGAGGGCATATTCGATGTCCTCGAGGACGCTGCGCTCCGTCTCCGACGACTCCGCTTGGCGCAGGTAACGGCGGGCCTCGGTCCCCCCGATCCGTCCTAAGGCCCAGGCGGAATATGCCCGGATTTGCGGTTCGGAATGATGGAGCGTCCGGCCGAGAGGATCGACAGCCGAATCGTTCGCCGTGTTGCCCAAGGCATTGATGACGTTCCCCCGGAGGGCGTTAACGCCCGCGCGAAGCGGAAACGCCGCGAAGACCTTCTTATAATACCCCGCTTCCGCGGCGGCCAAAGGGATCAGTTCCGGGTGATCCTCGACTTTTTCCAACGGGACGGGATAGCTTAGCCGCGGTTCCAGACTCCTGTTCTTTGGGCAAATCCGGACGCAATCGCCGCAGCCAAAGAGCCGGTTTTCCTGCTTTTCGCGCAGGGCGGCCGGGACAAAGATGCCCCACAGCCAATTCGTGATGCACAACTTGCGATTGATCTTATACGGGGCCGGGAAGGCATTTGTCGGGCAAGATCGCAGGCAGAGATCGCACCCTCCGCACGCGTCCCCTTCCAGGGGCGAGGCGGCGGGGCTCAGAGGAGCGTCGGTAACGATCGTGACGAACATCACGCACGATCCGTACTTTACCGTCAGGATGACGGAATTTTTTCCATACCGGCCGAGTCCGGCCCGGACTGCGGCCGGCTTGTCCGGGATCCGGTATTTGTCGTTCAAGACCGCCTTGAATCCTTTTTCTTCCAGAAATCGCCGCAACGTGTCGAAATAATGCGCTTCCATCGCCGTGAAAGCCCGGACGTTGTAGGCCGACGAAAACCGGCCGGTCGGCCGACCCGGCGGAACGGGAAGAAGGCGATCCTCCTCTTTCACGTAGAACCCGGCGACGACGATCGATCGGGCCTCGGCCAGAAGCTCTCGGGGGTCGATGACTTCGCCGTTCCTGACGAACGGCTCGGCCGAGGCGATGCCGAGAATGTCGATTCCACGATCCGAGGCGAAACGCTCTATTTTCGAGGTCAGACCGCTCGGCATTCCATCATTCTCCTTGATCCGGCCGCTCTCCTGCTACACGCGGGATTTGTCGTCTCGTTTTGCCCAAAACCATCGCACGCCAACACGAAACGAGGATAATCCCGGCCGCGGACCGAGTCAAGAACAACGAAGATGGCCGCGAAGCAGGCCGGACGGCCAGATTATCGTTCTGGACACCCGAGAAATCCCCTAAAAGACGATAGACTTCCAGCCCTCTCGAAATCATCTGTTTCGACTTTGGCCAAAACCTATCCGCTTCGGAGGATTGGAACACCGGAAGATATTGCCTCGGCGGTGATCTTCTTTGCATCCAGGCGAGCAGATTGGATCACAGGTCAAGTGCTTTATGTCGGCGGCGGAAATCGTATGTAGCTTATCCAAAGCGAGAGACGAATCGGCCAGGAGTGAATTGATCCTCTCTAATGCATTAAAATGATGAAGGCGCTCGGGCATATTCCCGGCTAAGACGCCGTAGTGATCGACACCTGAATCCTGCGATCCGGCCGTCTCGTCCAAGGAAATTCCGGAAAAAACGCCTAATATTAAGTGTGGTATAATAAAATGCTTAAGGAGATTCCGGTGAAAGTCGTGATGCGGAAATTTTTTAAAACCATTCCTTTTCTTTCCATGGCCGCGCTCTTGCTCGGGTCCGGCCCTGCCGGGTCGCAAGTCGCCGGCCGCCGGCTCGGTCTGCTGACTTCCGGTATCGCGGTGACCCTGAATCCCTCGGGCCTCGCCCCCCTGACCG
>JBGOYP010000337.1:0-3248 GCA_041479785.1 Candidatus Aminicenantia bacterium
GCGCGATCGCGGCCCTGGTCTCCAAGCTGACGATCATCGTCGAAAAAGTCGAAGACAAATAAACCCGGGGGACGCCGTCTGGTTCGTCCCTGAGTTCATACCGAGGAATTTGAGAGGAGGGATTTCTATGACGGATCGGACTAAGCGCAAGGAGATGCCCCGGCGCGAATTCTTGGGGCGGGGCGCCGTGAGCGCGGCCGCGCTCGGATTTTCGCCCGCGCTCTTAGACGTTCTGCTGAGCTCGACCGGCTGCACGTCCGGAGCGAAAGCCGGCCCCTATATCATTCCCGAAGACGTCCTCAGGAAAGCCGTCGGTTTTCTGATGGCCAAGGGGGCGGATTTCGCGGACGTCTATGTCGAACGCGCCGCGGCCGGCGGGGTGCGGAGTGACGACCGGAAGATCGACACCACGACAATAATTGAGAAAGGGGTCGGCTTCCGCGCCGTGAAGGACGGGAGGACTTTTTACGCCTACACGGCGAGCTTTGAACCGAACGATGTCTTTACCACGGCCAAATATGTGGCCGATGCCGCCGCCCAAGGAGCGGCGCGGGCGGTTGAAGGCGCCGTCGTCCAGCTCGCTCCCTTATCGTCCCGCCTTGGATTTCCCATCACGCCGGCGCCGTTCGACCAGCCGGCCGATGCGAAAGTCCGGATTCTCCGGGAGCTTACGGACCGGGCTTGGTCGGCCGACCCCCGCGTCGTCCAAGTCTTGCAGCTTCTCCGCGAGATTATCCGGCAGGTCAATATCGCGACGTCCTCAGGCAAGATCATCGACCAGACCCTCGGCCTCACGGAATTTATCGCCCAAGTTTATGTCAAGGACGCCCAGGGGAGTCTGCAAAGCGCATACGATGCGCGGGGCGCCTACGCCGGGCAGTCGTTCTTCACCGGAGAGAACGCCTTTGAGGGTATCGTCGACCGGGCGGTCGAGAAAGCGAAAAAGCTTCTCGAGGCCGTCGATTCCCCACGCGGCGTGTTTCCGGTCGTCCTCGGGCCCGGCGCCAACGGAGTCCTGTTCCACGAATCGTGCGGACACGGCATGGAGGCCGACCTTGTCGCCAAAGGCTCGAATTTCAAGGATCAGATCGGCAAACAGACAGCCGCCAAGGGCGTGACGCTGGTCGACGACGGGACGATCCCGGCTTTCCCGGGATCCTATGCTTTCGACGACGAAGGCACGCCTTCCGAGAGGACCGTTCTGATCGAAGACGGGGTCCAGAAAAATTATTTGTGCGACCTGATTTGGGGTAAGAAGCTGGGGTTAAGATCCACGGGCAGCGGCCGGCGCCAGTCCTTCCGTTTCCCGCCCATCCCGCGGATGCGCAACACGTTTATCGATAACGGCTCGACGCCGCCCGGAGAGATCATCGGCGCGACGAAGCGTGGGATCTACGTCGGCGACGTAGGCGGGGGCGGCCAGGTCGACGTCATCACCGGGAATTTCATGATGGGCGTCGGCGAGGCGTATTTGATCGAAAAAGGAAAAATCACCCGCCCTATTAAAGCCGCGACGCTATCCGGCATGGGCATCCAAGCCCTCAAGTCGATCGATATGATCGGCAACGATCTGAAAATGGACCCGAGCGCGGGCCGATGCGGAAAGCAGCAGACCGCCCCCGTAGGCGTGGGGATGCCCACGATCCGCGTCCGGAACATTCTCGTCGGCGGGAAAGGCGAAGCCTGGGACGACCAGGGAGGTCCCAAATGAAAGAAAAGAAAGAATATATGGATCTGGCCCTGTGGGCCGTCGAAGCCGCGAAGAAAGCCGGAGCGGACGCCGCTGAGGCTTTCATAACCGACAGCGAGTCCGTCCAGATCAACATCAGCGAACGCCAGGTCGAGCAGGTTAACGCCGCTCGGGACACGGGAATCGGGATTCGCGTGATGAAGGACCAGAAGGTCGCCTTCGGGTCGACGAACGATCTTTCCCGGACCTCGGTCCAGGGCGTCGTCGCCGACCTGGTGAAAAAGGTGCCGTTTCATACGGCAGACGAATTCCTTGTGATCCCCGGGAAGGACGGCGGTCTCGATAAACCCTGGGCGAGCTACGCCGACGTCATCACCTTCGACCCGCGGATCGCCGAGGTTACGGTCGAGGACAAAATCAAGAAGGCCGTTGCCCTCGAAGCCGCGGGGATGGATTTCAGCCCGAAGGTCAAAAGCTCGATGGTGGTGATCTATCAGGACAACGCCGCTTATATCTATTTAGCGAATTCGAACGGGCTCGCGGGCTTCTGGCCCGCGTCGGGATGCGGCGGGGGCGCCGAATTTTCGGCCGCCGAGGGAGATGACCGGCAGTCGGGGTCATTCGGAAAATCTTATGCGAAGTACGCGGATTTCTTGCCCCAGGACGTCGGCCGCCGCGCCGCGGAGAACGCCGTCCAAATGCTGGGAGCCAAGCCGATCAAGTCGTGCGAGGTCCCGATGGTCGTCCATCCCGAAGTGGGAACGCAGCTCTTGTCATTCATCTCCGGCTTGCTCTCGGCGGACGAGGTCCAAAAAGGCCGGTCGATGCTTGCGGGAAAGGTCGGGACCAAGATTGCCGCTCCGGTCGTGACGATGATCGATGACGGCCGATTGTCCGGCCGCCTGGCGACGAGCCCGGTAGACGGGGAGGGCATTCCGCAACAGACGACGCCCTTAATCGTCGACGGCGTGCTGAAAACGTTCCTCTACGACAGCTATACGGCGAAAAAGGGAAAGACCAAATCGACGGGCAACCGAACCCGGTCGAGCTATCAGAGCCAGGGCGGAGTCGGGACGACGAATTTCTACTTGAAGCCGGGGTCCGCGAAGGCCGAAGACCTGCTGAAAGGGGTCGGCAAAGGGTTCTTCTGGACCCAGGGGATCGGCCTGTTCGCGGGTATTGATGTCGCTTCGGGCGATTTCTCCATCCCGGTCGCGGGGTTCATGATCGAAAACGGCAAGGTCACGTTTCCCATTCGCGGGATCACGATCGGCGGGAACCTGTTCGAGCTCTTGTCCGCGGTCGGTCAAGTCGCGGCCGACCTGACCTGGCTCGACCCCGTCGGCTGCCCGACGTTCCTGGTTAAAAACGTCAAAATCGGAGGGGCTTGATCCCATATTATAAGCTTTGATTTTCCCGCCGTCCGGAGCTACAATCAGGGAGACATGCCGCCGACGGAATTCTATCCGCAAAGGAAGTTGACCATGGCCCTTCCGATCTTCGCCCGGATTGTCGTGATCGGCGCGGTCCTCGCCGGGCCGTTCGCCGCTTTTCCTCA
>JBGOYP010000338.1:0-3237 GCA_041479785.1 Candidatus Aminicenantia bacterium
CGTAATGCCGCGCGCCAAGCGCCGGCAGCCCGGCCATGAACACAAGCTTCCGCCTCCAGCCGTTGAACGGAAGGAGCGCTTCGGGTTGCTCTTCCTGGCAGGGGACCTCACGGCCTTCGAGGTCGAAGAGCCGCAGGTGCCACGTTCCACGCCAAAACGGCCGATAATCAGCCATGCACTCGACCTCGACCGGGACGCGCGTCAACGCCGGGTTCGCGTTCATGACCGTGACCGGAATATAGAGATTTCGCGGCCGGCCTCGGTTGAACGCGGCGGCGGCGCCGAGCCTTAGCCTGCGCGCCTCGTCCTCGACTTTTCCGTAGAGAGCGAGCGCGTCCCGCTCGGCGGGTTCGGTGCAGCTTCCGGATAAAATGTCGTGAAAGTCGTTGAAATTATGATCTTTCCAGGCCTGGCGAAGGTCGGCCGCGGGATATTTCAACTCCTCGGCCCACCACGCCGCGGCGCGCAGCGCTTCAGTCTGGACGAGAAGACCCAGGCTTTCCTGGGCACGCCTTTTGATACGCGATAATGACGTATAGCAGCCGGTGAAACAGCGCTGCAAATCCCCGTCGACAACGGGCACGGTTTTCGCCGCTTTTTTCAGCGCGCCGAACAGCCGGTCCGGGGTGCTGTGCCGAATGTCAACGCGCTTTTCCGCGCGGACGAATTCGTCGATTCTGCGCAGGTCCTTGAGGGTCGCCCCGCCGCCGTGGTCGCCGATCCCCCAAAAAACGGGCACGTCCCGGCCGAGTTTTAGGGCCAGCGCCGTCCCCTCTTCGAGCCTCCGCTCGATGTTGTCGCGCTCGGTGTGGTAAAGCCCGACGGCGATCCGATATGCCAGGATTTCCGTTCCGTCCACGCCCCGCCAGCGATAAAGGTCCGACGGAAGAGCGAGCTCGTTCGGCTGCGGCCGCATGTGAATATACATTTTGTATCCGGCCTGCCGGAGGACCTGAGGCAGGCCGCCGCTATGGCCGAAAGAATCGAAGTTATAGGCGACGACGGGAGCGGCGCCGAATTTTTCGCGAAAATATTGCCGCCCCTCCGCAATCTGGCGGACGAGAGATTCGAGCCCGGGCATGTTCGTGTCGGGCTGAAGATACCAGCCGCCGCTCACGGCCCATCGGCCCGCCCGGACGAGCTTCGTGATGCGCCTAAACAGCGGCGGGTCATGCTCTTCGACCCACTGATAAAGAACAGCCTCGTTATGGCAGAAGACGAGGCCGGGATGTTCATCTAAAATCTCGGCCGCGGTCCCGAACGTGGCCAGCGCCTCCGCCGCGCCCTCTTCCCAACGCCACTGCCAGACGGGGTCGAGATGCGCCGTGCAGATGAGGTGGACCGTAGGTTTCAAGCCTGTCCGCGCCTAAAACCGGAAACCCAGATGAACCTGGAAAGCGCTTCCGGACTGGGCCGTGTAGAACCATGTTTCATAGCCGTCCATTTCGAGGTCGGTGGAGGCATACGAAACGATCACGTGGCGATATTCCAAGCCGAGGGAAAAGCCTTTGAAGTCAATATCGGCCCCAAAGCAGAGCGGAACGGCGATCACATTTTCGGTCCAGCCCTTCGCGTATTCGGTATCATAAAACTCATTCCCCACGCCGTTCGAGCTGAGAATGTAGAATTGCGGCCCGACGGCAAAGTAGGGTGCGAAGGCGACTCCCGAGGTGGAGGGGATCGGATAGGCGACTTTCAACAAAACATCGAACCCGAACGCCGACCCGCCGTCGGAAATATGAGTGTCCGTAGGCTCCGTATCCGCGTCCGTTCCCCCGAGAAACCCGATGTGCACTTCCCCTCTCAAGTTCAAGGCCAGCGGGCCGAGTTTCGCGAGCTGGCGCTTTTCCACGAAGCCGGTGACACCCGTTCGCGAAAAGAGATGCCAGCGGTGATAATACGTCCGTCCATAATCCTCTAAAACGGAATACTCCCAGCTGGTCATGTAGCTCATGATTCCCACCCCGACTCCGGCCGTCCATCCGCCATACATTGAAGGAGCTCTGGCGGGCGCCGGAGGAAGAACAACGGGCTGGGATGGAGAGACTGGGGGCGCGGCTTGAGGCTGAACGGAAGCGGGTTTTGTCACGGGCGCCGGTTTGGCGGCCGGAGCCGGTTGTCCTTGGACCACTTCAACGGTCGCAACATTGATGAATCCCGAAATCGTATTTGTTTTATCTTTCGAAAGAATTTTCACCCGGTACCATTCGTCCTGCTGTAGGTCCGTTTCGAGGACGGTTCCGTTAGGCGCTTGGGCGATAATCGCGCTGGCAAAGTTGGCCTGGGCCCTGATGTTGGCTACGGCTACAATGACCCGAACCTTGACCGCGGGGGGAGCGGCCATTCCCCAAGGTCGAATAATGATACTGACGGCCAGAATCGCCAAGATGACTTTTTTAAATGCCATCATGACCTCCTCGCGCATAATGTAATCCGCGCATGATGTGATTTGGCGTCTTTCCGAGGCGGGACTCCTAATCGCCCCATGATCATAAAATCATATCGTTGTCCGCGAACCGAAGTCAACATCGAACAACTTCACGCCTCGTCCTTGCTGGGCAGGTTTTTATACCAGGTCAAATACAAAACGACCGAAAGCACGGCGGCGACGCCCGCCCACGTCGCGAACGCGCCCCAATTCCGGAGAAACGCGTAAAACGGCAGGAGGGCCAGCGAGAACTGAAATACGGCCGCGAGAAGACCGTTCAACGCGTCGATTTGGGGCATGCGATCGTTGGCCGGGACGAGCCCCCGCTTCACCGCCTCGCGCCGCACCGGGCCCCAGACCCCGAACGGACGGACGCGAGCGTAAAACTTCACCAGCACGTCCATATCGGCCGGTTTCATCAGAAAAGCGAAAACGAGCGTCGTCGCGAGACAGATCCCCATGTCGAGCCCGAGCGAAGCCGAGGCGTGCAAACGGCCGAGGACGGCGACGCGCAGACCGACGAGAGCGGCCGAGACACCCATGCTCCAGACGAACGCCCGCGCTCCGAACCGCCAGTAGTGCCAGCGGAGCGTGGCCGGGACGAGGATGACGGTCACGACGACGAAGACCATCGTTTCCCAGGCCGTTACGACATTGGCGAACGAGAGGCTGAAAACGAACCCGACCCCGAGCGCCGCGACTGAAGCGAGCTGGCCGATCCGGACGAGTTTTTTTTGGGAGAGGTTCCGGGCAAAGTAGCGCTTGACGAAGTCGTTGATGACGACCGAGCTCGTGACGTTGATCATGGC
>JBGOYP010000339.1:0-3229 GCA_041479785.1 Candidatus Aminicenantia bacterium
AAAAGCGTCACGCGAACGACGCTCTTCTGTTTATTCGCGGCGATGATGTTCCCTGGAAATATCTGGCCGTCAGAAGAGGCTTTGATCCTGACTCCCAAGCCTGGACCCGCGCCCCGGATCAACGGAGCGCAAGTCTTCGGCGTTCGGCCGGGTTCGCCCTTTCTTTTCACGATCCCGGCGACCGGCGAGCGGCCGATGACATTTGCCGTCGGCGGATTGCCGGCGGGATTGAGCATCGACGCCGCAACGGGCCGGATCACCGGCGTGCTCAAAGACCGGGGCGAGTATCTCGTGACGCTCAAAGCCAGGAACGCCCGCGGCACGTCCGAGCGAAAGTTCAAGATCGTCTGCGGCGACACGCTCGCCCTCACCCCGCATATGGGCTGGAACAGCTGGTACGTCTGGGAAAATCATGTCACGGACCGGATCATGCGCGAAGCCGCCGAGGCCATGGTCGCGAGCGGCATGATCGACCACGGTTATATGTACGTCAACATCGATGATTGCTGGTCGGTCAAACCGGGAGCGAAGGACCCGGCCCTGCAGGTCGAGCCCCGCGATAAGCAGGGAAAGGTCAACGCTAATCCTCGCTTTCCCGACATGAAAGCGATGACGGATGATATCCATGCCAAAGGGCTCAAGGCCGGGATCTACACGTCGCCCGGCCCGACGACGTGCGCCGGCCATGTCGCCGCCTACCAGCACGAAAAGCAGGATGTCGAACGTTTCGTCGAATGGGGATTCGATTTCCTCAAGTACGACTGGTGTTCTTACGGCCGGATCGCCAAGGACCAGAGCCTCGAGGAATACCAGAAACCGTACAGACTCATCAGCGATATATTGAAAAATCAGCCGCGCGACGTCGTCCTGAACCTTTGCCAATACGGGATGGGCGGCGTTTGGACCTGGGGGAAAGAGGTCGGCGGCAACAGTTGGCGGACGGCGGGCGACCTGGGCGGGTCCTTCGAGAAAATCGGCGAAGCCCTATTCCGCGACGGCTTCGACCTCTACGCGAGCGCGAGCCTTCACAAGTACGGCGGGCCGGGCGGATGGAACGACCCGGATTATTTATTGCTCGGCTATCTCAGCAATTGGAAAGGACAGACCGTTCCGACGCCGCTGACGCCGAACGAGCAGTATTCGCACGTCTCGCTGTGGTGCCTGCTGGCGGCGCCTCTCATCTTCAGCGGTGATATTACGCGACTGGACGATTTTACGCTCGGTCTCCTGACCAATGATGAAGTCATCGAGGTCGACCAGGACCCGCTCGGCAAGCCGGGCCGGCGCGTTGCCAAGGACGGCGACCTCGAAGTCTGGGCGAAAGAGATGAGCGACGGTTCGCTCGCCCTCGGACTGTTCAACCGCGGGGACGGCCTCAAGACCGTGACGGCGACATGGAAAGAGCTGGGATTAACGGGTCCGCGGCGCGTCCGCGACCTCTGGCGGCAAAAAGACGTCGGGGTGTTCGAGAGATCCTTCGAGACTTACGTCGGACGCCACGGCGCGGTTCTCGTCCGGATATGGCCCGCCCCGTCTTCTCCGCCTGAGAGCCGGAATTTCGTGCTTCTCGGGCCGGCAGAAGAGCCGGACGCCGTAGTCCGGAAAGCGGCCAACGTCGTTCCCGCGCCGCGGCAGCTGGCCTGGCAGGAGCGGGAGTTCATCGGCTTCGCCCATTTCGGAATGGACACGTTCACCGACCGGGAATGGGGCCTGGGCACCGAGGACCCCGCGCTGTTCAACCCGACCGATTTCGACGCACGGCAATGGGCGAAAACCTTCAAGGACACCGGCATGAAGACCCTGATCGTCACGGCCAAGCACCACGACGGGTTCTGCCTCTGGCCGAGCAAGCTCACGGCCCACAGCGTCGCGAGCAGTCCGTGGCGCGGCGGGAAGGGCGATGTCGTCCGTGACGTCGCCAAAGCCTGCCGGGCCTTCGGGCTGGGCTTGGGTGTTTACCTTTCGCCCTGGGACCGGCATGAGCCGAGCTTCGGCGATTCGCCGAAATACGACGAGTTTTTCCGCGGGCAGCTCCGCGAGCTGCTGACAAATTACGGCCGCGTGGACGAGGTCTGGTTCGACGGCGCCAACGGCGAAGGGCCGAACGGGAAGCGCCAAGTCTACGATTGGGCGTCATACTATAAAGTCATCCGCGAGCTTCAGCCCGAGGCCGTGATCGCCATCATGGGGCCCGACGTTCGCTGGGTCGGCACCGAGTCCGGCTACGGACGTGAGGCCGAGTGGAGCGTCGTGCCCGCGGACATTCGGAATCCCGAAGCCGCCGCGTCGGGGTCGCAGAAATATCCTCTGGACGGAGCCTTCACCCCAAAGGACCTGACCGGCGAAGACCTCGGAAGCCGAGAAAAGATCAAGGCCGCGACGGCCCTCATCTGGTACCCGGCCGAGACCGACGTCTCGATCCGGCCCGGATGGTTCTACCACCAAAAGGACGACGCGCGAGTCAAGACGCCCGAGAAGCTCGTCGATATCTACGACAGCTCGGTCGGCCGGAACGGCGTTCTCCTTCTCAACGTTCCGCCGGACAGGCGGGGCCGTATTCATGACAACGACGTGGCCAGCCTCGCCGGGATGCGAAAGATCCTCGACGAAACGTTTAAAACCAATCTCGCCGCGAGGGCAAAAATCAAAGCATCGAACGCGAAGACAGGCCACGACGCGGCGTTCATCCTCGACGGACGCAGGGCCGAATATTGGACGACGGACGACGGCGTCGAGACGGCCCGGCTCGAGGTCGAATTTCCCGAGGCGCGGACGTTCGACCGGGCTATGCTCCGGGAATATATCCGGGCCGGCCAGCGCGTCGAAAAATTTTCGCTCGAACGGTGGGATGGGACGGACTGGCTTCTATTCGCCCAAGGGACGACCGTGGGCTACAAGCGGCTTCTGAGATTCCCGGCCGTGACGGCCAAAAAGGTCCGGATCCATATTGAACAATCACGGACGAGCCCTACCCTGGCGGCTTTCGGATTATACAAGGAGCCGAGCCGTTGAGCGCTTCACCGCGAGAGTCGAAGGCATTATTCGGGCCGAATATCGGCCGTCGAAGGAGTTTCCGCTTCCGGCCCTCGATAGGTTGACATAAGGCCGACTCGGCGCTTTAGTATTTCTGCCAGTCGGGCTTGTTGTCGTAGACCCAACGGTAGTAAAACGCGCGCTGAAGATCGGACGCCGCGTCCTCGTCGACGAGGACGATGGCGCGGCGCTTTAG
>JBGOYP010000340.1:0-3226 GCA_041479785.1 Candidatus Aminicenantia bacterium
ACCTCGGCGGGCCGCTCTGGCCGGACCGCGCCTGGGGCTTTCTCAACGTCCGGCGCCTCACATGGACCATGGCCAACCCTTATTCTCCGGAAGCCCGGATGGCGCAGCTGGGGTTCACCTCCAGCCCCCATTATGACATCGACCACCGGGAAACGATGGCCTTCCTTAAAGTGAGCGTCCGCCCCACCGATCAAATCATGTATTCGGGCATGTTTCACTACGGATCGATCTACGAGCCTATCGCCGCGAGCGTTCTCGGACCTTCGGTTTCCCAAGAAAGCGCCATCAGCCGAAACACCGAGCGTTCCTATTTCACGACGCACGTCTTCGATATGACGGTCGACCAAAATACCCACGTCGAAGCTCGAGGGACGTATATGTACCGGAACATCCCTCTTCTCGCGCTCACCCAGGACCGGACATCGTCGTATGACGCGGCCACGGATATCTGGTGGGGAGCCGCGCCGTTTAACGACGTGTCCTATTCCAACCGGCTTTACGGAGGAGCCTCGATCGTGCGGTACGAAGACCGCGTTCTCGGATTCGACCACGAACTGAAAACGGGGGCCGAATTCGAGCAGAATGAACATCACGACGACTGGTACCGGGCGAATCCCTTCGTAAACTACTGGGCGGATTATGCCGCCGGGAATCCTTATTATTACGGCAATTATCTCGGACGCCTCCAGATCTACCCCTGCCCCAACCAAAGCGGGCAGTGGGACAACATGGCCACGTCCCGCCGATTTTCCTTCTTCGTCCAAGACAACCTTTCGAGCGGGCGGCTGGCGCTGAGCCTGGGCTTACGGTTCGAGTACAGCCTGCTTGAGCTGCCCTCGCAGAACCGGTCGTCTTTGAGCTTCGACGCGCGTCCCGACCTTCTTAGCCCGGACGTCCCCACGTCCGGCCTTTTTCTTGCCTCACTCTACGATCAAATGCACGCGACGCTCACCTACACCCCCTTCGACCCCGTGACTTCGAATTATCGAAAACCCGCCGAATTCTTTACGATATCTCCCCGTTTGGGCGCGGTCGTCGACCTTTTCGGCGACGGCCGGACGGCGCTGAAGTTTTCCTACGCCCGTTATTACGAACCTCTCTGGACGTCGAGGTCCGATACCGGGCAGATCTTCGCTCCCCACCCCATGGATATCGCCTGGAACGACCTCAACCACAACGGCCTGATGGACCTTCCGCCCGACGACGCCTATACGATCGTGGACCCGGGAATGCCCCAACTCAAGGATTATTTTCCTTTCGGCGACCTCAAGGCGCCGCAGACGGACGAGTTCCTGGCCGGGCTCGAACGCGAACTCCTCCCCGACGTCAAGTTGGGTGTCCATGTCATGTGGAGAAAGACAACGAACCTCATCGGAACCGTGGACTCGGTCAACGGCTACGACGCTTCGGCCACGGACGCGGTCGGGCCCATCTGGCTGCCGTTTTCGTTCACGGACCCGGGGCGCGACGGGATGTTCGGAACGGCGGACGACCAGAAACTGACCGCCTACGGGTTGCGCGCGGACCGACCGAACCCCGTTTGGAAAATGGTCAATCTCGCGGAGGCCGAGCGGAAATACTGGGCGATGATCTTCACCTTCGACAAGGAATTTTCGCACAGATGGCAATTGAAAGGGTCCGTCCTCTATAGTTCCTACCAGGGGACGGCGGCGGCCGGCAGTCTCGGCGCGGACGGCCAAACGCCTTTATACGATTCTCCCAACGTCCTGACCAACGCGAACGGCCCGCTGTATTTCGACCGGCCCTGGCAGGTCAGGATCATGGGGACCTACCTCCTGCCTTGGAACGTCAGCCTCGGCGCCTATTACCAATATTCGTCCGGGGTCGCCTGGCAGCGGACGCTCGCCCGCGTCTATTTCCCGTCGAATTACATGGGTTTCGGCGTCATGAGCCCGGGCTACGCGACGCTCAACGCCGAACCGGCGGGGTCGGAGCGCGGCCCGGCGGTCTCCAACCTGAACATCCGCGTCGAAAAAGCGTTCCGGGTGGGGACGGCGGGGCGATTCTCCCTTTTTATGGACGTCTTCAACGTCACCGGCGTCAGCGGGAAAAACCTCTACGAAGATTCGGCGGGACGGCTTTATTACAATCTCTATCCCGATAAAACCCAGGCCGCCTTCGTCCTCGACCCGAACTACGGCAAGGTCGGGAGCGTGTTCGGCGTCCTGACGTTCCTGTTCGGGGCCCGCTACAACTTCTGACCTTTTTCTTCGACGAGCGACGCGGCCTTGGTGTAGTACCGCGCGATGAATTTCTCCTGGACTTTGAACGACCAGTGCACGTCGCGGATATAAGCGACGGCTTTCCGTTTCCGGCGATGCTTGACCAGCCGGATGATTTCCGCGTGCTCGCCGGTCGAAGCCCGCTCCCATTCCTTCACGAACCCCTGCTGCCGGGGAAAATCATAAAGCCGTTTCTTCAGAGTGTTGACCGTTTTCTTGAGGTTTTCGTTGCCGGAGAGGTTGAGATAGGCATTGTGGAAATTGAGGTTCTTCTCGTAATAAAGGTCGAAATCGTCGCGCTCGATCGCCTCCTCCATCTCCCGGTTCATTTGCTCCATGTAAGCCACTTCGTCCGGTCCCAAACGGTCGAAGGCCGCGAGCAGGGCGGCGCCTTCCAAGGCGCCGATGATCTCGTAGTAGCTCCGGATGTCCTGAAGCGTCAGGACGTTGACGACGACCTTGCGCCGGGGGAGGATGGTGACGAAGCCTTCCATCTCGAGCTGCAACAGGGCGTCCCGGAGGGGCGTCTTGCTCACGCCGAGCTTCTTCGACGTCTCTTCCATATCGATGGCCGAGCCGGGACGGATCGTCCCGCGCCGCATCTGCTCCCGCAGATGCTCGTAGACCTGTTCCTTCAGGGACTTGATGTTCAGGATCGGCGTTTCGGCCATGGAATCACGCCCTTTCCCGTTCAGGATAGGCAATCTCCGCGGTCAAAGTCAATATCAACAAACGATGACCGCAGAGGACTCGCCTGTAGGGCCTCGCTCCTTCAAAAGTTCTTGACGCTTGCGGACCCTCCCTTTTCTCGGCGGCGATGAACTCGCGACCGCGATTCGGGCCTTAAATAGCGATCAGGTTGACATTTCGGGGTTATCGTTCGATCGAGCAACGCTCAAACATCATCGCCGCAAAGGTCTCCCTCGAAAATGGAGCCGCCGCAGGCTAAACTTTTGATGGTCGCTTCGTTCCCTCCAGGCTCG
>JBGOYP010000341.1:0-3218 GCA_041479785.1 Candidatus Aminicenantia bacterium
CACCGACGGCCACGATCTTGATCGACGGGTCTTTAGCCCTCATCACCTGAGCGAAGCGGTTGTGCCGTTTCGCGTAGTCCGCGAGGGGCATGTAGCCGAGCTGCCAGCTTCCGTACATCTCGTTGCCGACCGACCAGAACTTGACTCCCCACGGTGCCGGGCGGCCGTTTTGGGCGCGCCACTTCCCCATCGGCGTTTCGGCCGAGCCGTTGGCGTACTCGACCTCCTCCGCCGCGAGCGTCTCGTTGCCTTGTCCGCTGTTTACGGTGATGTACGGTTCGGTATTGATCAGGCGGCAGAGGTTGAGAAATTCATGGATGCCGACGTCGTTGTGCTCGACGCCGAGCCAGGCGGGATTCTTGCGCGGCGGCCGCTTGTCGAGATCTCCCAATCCTTCCTTCCAGTTGTAGCCGCTGACGAAGTTGCCGCCCGGCCAGCGGTAAATGGGCGAATTCAACTTCTTGAGGAGGTCGAGGACGTCGGGCCGGAAGCCGTCCACGTTGTCGGCCGGCATGAGCGAAACCGTACCGACCCGGAACGCCTCGCTGCCCGTGCTGAAGATTTCAAGACGCGCGTCCTCGCTCGATGCGCCCGCCCTGAACGCCAGCGGCGCCGTCCGATAGTCGCTCGCAAGCTCGGCGATCCGGACGGTCTGCCGGTCGTTTTCGCCGCCGCCCCAGACGAGGCTGACTTGAATAGGCACCGCTCCCGGGTCTCCGGCGACGACAATCCGGCCGACGTAATCCTTGCCGGCGATGACGGCCAGCTTCTCCTGGACGATACCGCCGGCTTCGCCCGTCCCTTTGACCCTAATCTCCGGCACGTGGACTCCGACAAAGGGAATGACTGGATTCATCCGGACGTTGCGCGCCTCGCCGACCGCCTTCCAGGGCGATTCCTTATCGCCGACGGCGTAGAAAAATTTGCGGTCCTCGAGCATTTCGGCCCAGATGCCCTGGTAAATGCATCGGCCGAGATGCTCGATGAACTGGCCGTAAATGTACTTCGAGATCGGCGCGAGCGTCTGCGCCGCGTCGACTGCGGCCTGCGGATTGGCCGGGCGCGACGACAGGAGCTCGATCCCGATGTCGTCAAACCAGGCCGTGCCCGTCGCCCGTCCGAATCCCCCGAACAGGCAGTTGATGAGGACCGCGTCCGTGGCGCCGATATCGAACGACGTTTCGACACGCGTCCAGTCCTGCGTGCCGATCACGGCCGCGGTCATGATATCCATGCCGTGGATGTTGAACAGCGCGCCTTTGCTCGTTCCGGGTTTGACGTCCTGCGTCTTGACCCAGCCGCTCAGCCTATATTTAGAGTAGGGTTTGACCTCGACGGCTGTTTGGAAACCGGAATCGGCGCCGTTCTCCGAGGAAATCCGGACGCTTCGCTTTCCCGTGCGGGCGACGGTCTCGTCCACGGCGAACGACGCCCGGCCCTGGAAGTTGACCGTCCGCCACCCCTTCGGCCATTTTGCGTCCATGTCCTCGAACGACCCGTTGGCGAGGATGTTCACCCCGGCCGCCGGGGCCGGTTTCTGGGCGCCGGTCTGCGAAAACGCGGCGATGATGACCATGAAAACGCCTAGCCCGATGAGCAACCGCTTTTGTTTTTTCATTTCACTCCCCTCGATTCTCTTTTACTTGCGAATTTTCAATACATAACCCGCGCGGGCCGCGACCGCGTCCAGCAGGCCGTGGAGGATTTTGGCTTTTTCCTTGACGGACAATCCCACCGCCCGCTTTTCGGCTTCTTCGAAGGCTTCCTGAAGCTCTGAAATCTCCATCACCGTCGCGGCAATGCAGTAATAGCTTTTCGAGCGCCCCTCGTTGAACTCGGCGAGCACCTTCCGGAGCCATTTTTCCCGTATTTTCTGAATCCTCTTGAACTCCGCGACGCCGTTCTTTTGGATGAAGGCGATATCGATTTCGAGCGTTTGATAGCATTTGAAGGAATCCCGCGTTTTCCCGAAGTCCCGATGCCTCGCCCATTTTAGACAGCTTGCCTGGTCCGGACAATCCCAGCAAAATTCGACATTCCTTTCTTTGACGGCGCACCGGATGAATGCACATCCGACCTTCATCCGGCCGGGTGTCTTACAGCCGTGACACCAACTGAAATAGGCGGGACATAGCCGGCACGACAATCCGCAGATGCCGATTTCGGGATGCTTGAATTTCATCGGCTAATCCAATCCGGTAATCGAACGGGTGGCGCAGCTACTATCCCCTCCGCCCGCCGCAAATCTCTCATCTTGAGCCGCGTCTCTACTTCACTTTCCATTCCTGGATGCCGGCCGAGAACTTCTCGGGAAGCTGGATTTCGAGGCGCAGCCCGGTCGTCCGGATTGGCGCGAAGCGAACGGTGTTGTATTTATCCTTCGCGACATCGAAAGCGTCGGCCGTCTTGACCGCGACCCACTTATCGCCCATTTTGTAAGACGCTCTCCACGATGCCGGAACGCGGCATTCGCCCTCGCCCGTATCGTCGAACCAATAGACGGACGTCTCGCTCACGGTCACGGGTTTCCCGAAATCCATTTCGACCCATTCGGCCGTGCCCTTCCTCGGCCACCAGTGGAGATAGCCGTGGGCATGGTCGTTGGAATCCGCCGGCTCGAACAGGTCATGGATGGCCTCGACGCCCTGTCCGCCCGGCGAGCTCCTCACCTTCGAGGCTGACGCCAAGGTCGGCTCCGGAACGGGCCGCGCCTTATCCTTTTCGCGGGCGAGCCAGACCGCCATCTCACCGCGCCCGCGATGGGCCCAGGCGTAGTACGGGATGAGTTCGACCTTATGTTTCTCGCTTAGCAGCTTCCCGCCCTTGTATCGATAAGCCATCCCCTCGCCCGTGATGACGGTGACGCCGTTAAGAATTCCGGGTTTCGCTTCGGCCGCAAGCGGCGCCTTGTCGTCGAGCGTCAGGTTGCTCACGGCGCCGCCGTTGTCCGTCCATTCGGCGCAATAGAGGATCGGCCCGCGCTCTACGGCCACCCGTCCGATATCGTCCTTGATGTTCTCGTTGGCGATCACCCGATGGACGGGCATCGGGAGGGAAACTTCGACGTTATCGCCGGCCTTCCACGACCTCGAGAGCGGGACATATCCCTTGTCGATATTCAGCGCGACGGCTTCGCCGTTGACCTTGATAATAGGCTGTTCGGCCGGCGCCTCAGCATAGCGATAGAGGTCGCTCGGGAGTGGCTTGCCCAAGGCCCA
>JBGOYP010000342.1:0-3194 GCA_041479785.1 Candidatus Aminicenantia bacterium
CGCGTCCGGTAATGGTCGCCGAACGGCGCGAGAAAGACCTGGGTTTTGTGCTTCAGCCGACGGAAAGACTTGGAATGAAGAATACGGTCCCGGTCGCGTTGAAACGCGGTGCGGAGGACGTGCGGCGCCTCGGTCCGGACGCGGCCGCGGGAGTTCCGGCTGAGACAGGCCTTGGGCGAGAGGACCTGGGCTTCGGTCTCCTCGAGCTGTTCCCGGATGTTACCCACGCCGCTCCTCGATGGTCTTTATCTTAGTGAAATCCGCGCCGCTTGTAAAATGAAAATCCGGGCCGGGTTCCGACCTCGACTTGTGATAAAATTCGTCCGTGGGCATCAAGGACAACGTCACGCGCATCCTCGCCGAGCTGCCGCCGGGCGTCGCCCTGGTCGCCGCCGCCAAGACCAAGTCCCCCGCCGAGATCCTCGAAGCCGTCGACGCGGGCGTCGCGATCATCGGCGAGAATTACGTCCAGGAGGCCGCGGCCGCGTTCGCCCTGGTCGGGCGCCGGGCCCGATGGCACTTCATCGGCCATCTCCAGACGAACAAAGTCAAGAAAGCGGTCGAGATCTTCGACATGATCGAGACCGTCGATTCGGCCGACCTCGCCGACGAGGTCGACAAGCGGTGCCGGGCGCTCGGAAGGACGATGCCCATTCTGGTCGAGGTCAACAGCGGCGAAGAGGAACAGAAAGCGGGGGTCCGCCCGGCCGATGCGGAAGCGCTCATCCGGATGGTCGCGACGCTCCCCAACGTCCGGGTCGAAGGCTTGATGACGATGGGCCCGTACGAAGGCGACCCGGAAGAATCCCGCCCCTATTTCAAAATCACGAAAAAGCTGTTCGACGACATCGCCACCCTGGCCATCCCGAGCGTCGCCATGACGACCCTATCCATGGGCATGACGAATTCCTACCGCGTCGCGATCGAGGAAGGGGCGAACTTGGTCCGCATCGGGACCAAAATCTTCGGGCCGCGTATCTAGCTCTATGTCCTTGCGTTTTTCCCCATGGTCACGAGAGCAGCGTCTTAGAAAAAGCGATTTATCCGGCTCTTAAGCCCGCGCCGCTAGGGCGTGCCGCATCCGCCAGAACCCGAATCCGGCGAGAACGGAAGATCCGCCGGCGACCAGCCAAAGCCCGCTGCCTCCGGCCGCCGCGAGCAGCCCGTTTCCGACCATCGGCGCGATGAACATGCTGAGCGAAAACACCAGGCTTAAAAGCCCCAGATAGCTTCCGGCCGAGGACCCCGCCCGCTCGGAAGCGACGGTCGAGGTCAGCGGCATCGTCAGAATTTCGCCCATTGTCCAGACGGCCACGGTGAACGCCGCGAACAAAAAACTCCGGCCCAGCGGGAGGAGGGCGAATCCCGCCCCGATGAGGCCGGCGCCGAGCGCAATCATAGTCATAGCCGATTTCTTCCTCAAGGAATGGAGGAGGATCATCTCGACCGTTACGATCATCAAGGTGTTGACCGCCCACAGCGGGCCGATTTGGTTTTCCTTGAGCCCGTAGGCGACATTCAGATAGAGCGGAAACGTGCTGAAAATCTGGGCGAAGACCGTGGCGACGACGAGGAAGAGTCCCAGGAATTTAAGGTACGTCGCGTCCTTCCAGGGGGAGGAGCCGCTCGGCGCGGGTCCGGCGTCGGCTTTCCCGTCGAGCGCGGTGGAGGGCAGCCTCATGAAAACGGCGATAACCGCCGCCGCGGCCAGACTGGTCAGGCCGTCCGCCCAGAACAGCCATCGGTAATCGATGAGAATCAGATATCCTCCCACGACGGGACCGATTGTGATCCCGAGGTTCGAGGCCAGCCGCCGCAAGGCGAAGCCCTTGGCTCTCAGCTCCCCCGTGCAAAAACGGGACATGGCCGTGTCGTTCGCTGGGAAAAGAGCGGTCGCGGCCGTGCCATAAAGAAAGATCAGGGCGAGTATGGCGGCGTGCGACGAGGCGTATCCCGCGCCGATGAGCAGACCTCCCGAGAGGACCAGGCTTCCGGTCATCACTCTTCGCGGGCCGATCCGGTCCGCGAGATAACCGCCGAGATAGCCTCCGGCGATCGCCCCGACGCCGTAGGCGCTCAGGACACGGGCCGCTTGCCCGAGCGAAAAATGGAGACGTCGCGTAAGATAGATATTCAGGAAAACGAGAACCATGAAACCGGTTCGGTTGACGAAGTCGGCGCAAGCCAGCAGCCAGGCTCCTCTCGGCAAGCCGGCATATGCGTCCTTGTAAAGTCGAACGATCTTCGCCGTCATGGCGCCAGGCTATCGGGCCGGGAGCGAACAAGAGGCCGGGATGGTCCCGCTCATCCGAGGTCGTCGTCCCCGGACTCGCCCCGCCCGGCCTCCTCGGCGGCCTGGTCGACTTCCTGCTCGAAGTCCTCGCCCAGGTCTTCGCCCATCTCTCGGCCCATTTTCTTCATCCAGCGGGCGACGCTCTTGGGGTCGTTCTCGTCCAGGCCTCCCAGCTGGGAAGGGTCGGCCAGGCCGTCGAGGCGGCTCTCCTCCGAGCGAAGCATCGCCACGCGCGAAACGAGCTTCTCCATGTCCGCGCCGCCGCAGAATTTGCACTTCGGGTCCAATCCGGCTTTGACGGAGAGCGTGAGAAAGGTCGATTTCTTCCGGCAAGCCCGGCAGCGATATTCGTAGATGGGCATGTCAACCCTTCAAATGAAGATCTCCTGCATCCAGCCGCGTTTGATGAGCTCGATCGCATTCGGGTCGCTTTTTCCCAATTTGTGGCGCGTGTCGGCCAGCTGGATATGGTGGGCCGAGGTCTCGAGCGGCCGGTCTTCGCCGAACTCCTTGAGGCGCTTGGCCTGGATGATCCGATAACCCGTCGCGTCCACGGCCACGGGGTCCTGACCGATGATCAAGCCCCCGTACGGCCAGAGATAGCTCTCGCTGAAGCCGCGCGGCCCGATGTTATGATAAAGCGGCGTGAGCATAACGAGAATGTTGAGCTTCGTCCTGCCTTTGACCGCCGGCAGGTTCCAGATCGTAGCCAGGTCGGCGCAGGCGTCGCCGTGGTAGTCGGCCGGCTTAGGGACGAAATGGATGTAATTTTTGATGCAGCTTCCCATCCCCGCCCAGTAATGGACGCGCGCCGGCCGGGCGTTGATGAGGACGGTCGCGTTCTGAAAGACGGGGTTCGTCAGGACGCCCCAGTCGGCGACGGCGACCTTTCCGGCCGGGA
>JBGOYP010000343.1:0-3186 GCA_041479785.1 Candidatus Aminicenantia bacterium
ATGACAATACGTCAGGCCTCGGCATCGGTAAAGACAAGGAATACATCGAAACCAACGAAGGCCGGCTCATCGACGCCAGGGGCGTCAAGGCCCGCTATATCCGGCTCTACAGCAACGGCAACACCTCGAACGACATGAACCACTACGTCGAAGCGGAGGTCTACGGCATCCCGTCAAGGGACGAGCCAATGGCTCGCCACTCGCCCGTGGCCTTTAACAACGGGCGAGTACGGCGGAATCTGATCCCCGGGCAAGACCCGGGGCCCCCGCCGCCGGCGAAATGAGCAAAACCGCATTTCGCGGACTTTTTCTTCTTATCGTCATCGGCGCGATCCTCTTCCGCGTCGCGGGCTTGGACCGCCGCCCCATGCACAACGACGAGGCCAACCAGGCCGTCAAGTTCGGCCGGCTCCTCGAAAAGGGCGAATACGCCTATGATAAGAACGACCATCACGGGCCGTCGCTCTATTACCTGACCCTGCCGCTGGCGAAAGCGCGGGGGCAGACGACGCTCGCGGCGCTCGACGAAATAACGCTCCGTCTCGTTCCCGCGATCTTCGGGGTCGGAATGGTCTTTCTCTTCCTTCTCTTTTTCAGGGACGTTGGCCGGGCCGCGATCCTTTTTGCCGGCGCGCTCGCCGCGGTCTCCCCCGCCCTGGTCTATTACAGCCGGTTCTACATTCAGGAAATGATTTTCGTGTTTTTCGTCATCGCCTGGCTCGCGTCCCTGTGGCGTTACAGCCAAAATCCCTCGGCGGGCTGGGCCGCGGCGTGGGGCTTCTTTGCCGGGATGTTGTTCGCCACGAAGGAAACGTCGGTCATCATATTCGTCGCGACGGCCGCCGCGCTCGTTTTGACGCGATACGTTCAAAGGCGGTCAAACCTCGAAAAGGCGCCGCGGCCGCCGGTCTCTCCGGTGAATATCGCCCTCGGCATCCTCGTCGCGGCCGCTACGGCGGCGCTTTTCTTTTCCTCCTTTTTCACTCACCCGAAGGGTGTTCTCGATTCGATCCTCGCCTTCCAAGACTATTTTGCCAAGGGCAGCCAGCCGGGAGTTCACGCCCATCCGGCCTGGTACTATTTTGGACTGCTAAGTTATTTTAAGTCGGGAGGACTTGTCTGGAGCGAAGCATTGGTTCTCGCTCTAGCTTGCCTCGGCGTGTTGGCCGCATTCCTCCGGCGAAACGCTTTCGCGCTCTTTTTCTCGATATTCACGCTCATCACGGCCGTCCTCTTTTCGCTCGTGCCCTACAAGACCCCCTGGAACGTTCTCCCGTTCTATGCGGGCGCCATCGTCCTTGCCGGAGTCGGCGCGGATTCCGCGCTCCGGTCGGCCCGGAAAACCTGGTTCAAAGCGCTCATCCTCGCCCTGCTCGGCGCCGGCGCGATACATCTCGCCTGGCAATCCTGGCAAGCGAGCTTTCGGTATTCGGCTGACCCGCGGAATCCCTACGTCTACGCCCAAACGAGTCCGGATTTTCTCAGACTGGTCCGGCGGGTCCAGGCCATCGCCGAGGTTTCCCCGGAGCGAGAACGAACGCTTATCAAGGTCGTTGCCGGGCCTTATGAGACCTGGCCGCTGCCATGGTACCTGCGCCGGTTCGAGCGCGTCGGATACTGGACGGATGAACGCGCGGCCGGCGGAATCGAGGGCGCCGGGCTCGTCATCGCCTCCCTGGACCAAGCCGAACGATTCGGCCCGCGGCTCGAAAGCGCCTATCAATCCGAATTTTACGGACTTCGCCCCGACGTCGTGTTGAAGCTTTACATCCGGCGCGACTTATGGGATAAACTGTTGAAGTGAGGTTTGCGCATATGCGCGAACCCTAGGAGGGGACATGAATAAAACATGGATTTTCATCATCGCTCTTTTGGCCGCGATCCTGGTCCTATGGTCGGCGTGCGCGCCCGGGCCGAATGACGCCGAGAAAACGGCCGGCCGGGACGGCAAGATCGCCGGCTTCTGGTCGGGGCTATGGCACGGCCTGATTTCGCCCGTCACGTTCATCATCTCGATCTTCACCAAAAATGTCCGGTTCTACGAAATCCATAACAACGGGACCTGGTACAACCTGGGGTTCGTGATCGGGGCCGGCCTGTTTCTCAGCGGCGGTATTCTGGGCCGGAAAAAAAGCAAGAATCGCTAAGACATTCGGAAAGGAGCCGTCATCATGGCCGAGAACAGCCTTCTCAAGACTCTCGACTCGCTGGGTTCTGCCGTCAGTTATCGCGACGGGCGTTTAACCGTCACGAACGAACGCGCCCTCAGCGAGGGCATGGATGCCTTGGTTCACGAAGCCGTCTTCGGCGACGCGGAGGGCAAGGCCGCGGCCCGCTGGGTCGTGGCCGAAGCCGCCCAAGCGGTCGGCGTCCGCCCGGCCTCGATCCATGAGTTGTATATGGCCTTCGGGCGCGGCGCGGTCCGGGAAAGATTCACCGTGCCGGCAATAAACCTCCGCATGCTCGCCTACGACTCGGCGCGCGCGGTCTTCCGGGCGGCCCGGCGGCTCGACGTCGGCGCCCTGATTTTCGAGATTGCCCGCAGCGAGATCGGCTATACCGACCAGCGGCCGGCCGAATACGCGACGGCCGTCCTGGCGGCCGCCTTGAAAGAAGGCTTTCGCGGGCCGGTTTTCCTCCAGGGCGACCATTTCCAGGCGTCGGCCAAGAAATACGCCGCGGAGCCTGAAAAGGAACTCAAGGCCATCCGCGACCTGATCGTCGAAGCCATCGCCGCCGGCTTCTACAATATCGATATCGATTCCTCGACGCTCGTCGACATCGCGAAGCCGACGCTCGCCGAACAACAAAAGCTGAATTTCGAGGTCTGCGCGGATTTCACGAAATTCATCCGCGAGCGTCAGCCCCAAGGCGTGACGGTCTCGATCGGCGGCGAGATCGGAGAAGTCGGGCAGAAAAACAGCACGCCCGAAGACTTGGACGCGTTCATGGCGGGTTACAACGCCCATAAGGGCGCGTTCACCGGCATCAGCAAGATCAGCATCCAGACCGGGACGAGCCACGGCGGCGTCGTCCTGCCGGACGGGACGCTGGCCCAAGTCGCCATCGACTTCGCCGTCTTGAAAGCCCTCAGCGAAAAAGCGCGAAAAACGTACCGGATGGGCGGCGCCGTCCAGCACGGGGCGAGCACGCTGCCCGAACAGGCGTTCCACAAATTCGTCGAAG
>JBGOYP010000344.1:0-3158 GCA_041479785.1 Candidatus Aminicenantia bacterium
GGGCCGGGCGAGTTAGAATACGGAGGGACAATACTGATCAGCCCGCAAAACGAGGTCATCGCCAAAGATCCATCAAAGAAAAAATTTTTAATCTATGATCGGGAAGGTCGATTCCTCAGGGAAACTCGTTTGGAAAAAACGTATAGCCCGCTCCCGCTGACGAACGGCAAATATCTTATATTTTGGGGAGAGGATACGCCGGAATGGCGAAAACAGTATGTCGGCCTGTGTAACTCAGAATTTAAAGATGTAAAAGTACTTGATATGTTCCAATATCCGAACGCTCTCAATGTCAGAAGCCCTGTGAACCGGGATATGATGATTTATCAAGCTGCGGCGGATAGATTCTTTATCGGAAATACAGCAAAAGGATATGAAATCCAGGTCTATGACCTAGATGGAAATTTGTTGCGAAAAATTAGAAAAGAATTCAAGCCCGTTGCTGTCTCAGAAGAGGTCAAGAAAGATTATTTTAATCTCTGGCCAAAGGACGACCCTTTGAAAAACAATTTCTATTTTACAGAGCATTGGCCTCCTTTCCGCGGTCTATTTGCCGATGATAAAGGGCTGCTATTCGTTCTGACTTATGAAGCCGGAATAAATCCTGGGGAGTTTATATATGATATTTTCAACTCCGAAGGAATTTTCGTCGGAAGAATGAGTCTGGCAAACATGAAAAATCTTTGCCGTCCGGGATCATTCACCGTAAAGGTTAAAAAGAACTACCTCTACGGACTTCAAGAAAAGGAAAACGGCTATAAAGAGCTAGTGGTTTACAGAATGATTTGGAAGTGAAATCTATTTTTTCTCTTCGTAGGCGAATATTGCCTTTATCCCAAGTGTCAACCAAAGAATACTGGGGTCGCATTTACAGTTTGCACCATTTGTATGATATCTGTGTATGCGTAAAAGAATAAAATCCCACGACGACCGGGATTCGATTTCACTCCTTTCCAATGGGTGTAAAGTGTAGACGCGACCCCTATTTCGTCGGTGGCGTTAATTGAAGCGGCGCGAGTCCGCTCCCGGCGATCGCTTTGTTAAAGGCGGGGACGTCCTTCTCCATCAGGGTTTTATACTGCGCTTGAGCCTCCTGGATCTGTTTCTCGAGGTCGTCGACAAGCCCGACTGCGGTTTTTGTCGGACCGTAATCAGCGCTTCCGGCCGTGTCGCCTCCGCCCGTCCCGATCACCTGGCTGACCCACATCAGGTTGAGGTAGATCTTATACGTCTCGACGAAGTACTTGTCGTCGCTGAGGGCTTCCGACCGCGTGATGAACCTGTCGCGGACGGCGAGCATCTTCTTGTCCATGTCGTCCACGGTCTTCAGCAGCGCCTTTTTTGCGTTGGGCGCGGACAGCGTCTTCCGGGCGTCTTCAAGCTGCTTGCGCATCCCTTCGATCAAGTTGGTCATGTCGGAGACGGCGTTGATATCGTCGCGAACACGAATCTGCAAGTTCACGAGCGCCCGGATGTCCGCCTCCGAACCGCTGTTGTTCGGCGGGAGGAGGACCTGCAACGGCTGAACGTAGGTCTCTCCGTCGACGGTGAGACGCGCGATATAGTCGCCTCCGGCCGCGATCGGACCTTGGCCTTGCGAAACGCCCCAATGGGTGATGGGCCGCGTCCGGGCGTTCTGAAAGCGCGGCTCTTCCCAGATGTGCGGGTTCTCGGGCGGCGTGGTCCGGAGCGCGACCAGCCGAGGCGGGTCATGCCGCAGGTCCCAGGACGTCCGGTTGAGGCCCGGCCGGCCCGCGACCGCCGGGAGCTTACGGATGACCGTCCCGTTAGTCTCAAGAATTTCGACTTGGACGGGGCTCTTGGGGGCTGTTTTCAGGGCAAAGTTCAGAAGAGCGCGGCCGCCACGGGGAATCCTATAGGCGGGGCGAGGTTTGAATAGTTTCGCCCCTGCGTCCGCAGCGCCGTCGAGCGCGCCCTGTTCGAGCAGCGAGATGTCTTCCATGATGTAAAGCCCGCGGCCGTACGTCGACACGACCAGGTCGTGGGCCTGTTTCTGGACGACGATCCAGGACACGGGCGCGGGCGGCAATCCCTCCTTCAGTCTCTTCCAGGTCGTGCCGTCGTCGATCGTATAGTAAAGAGCGTTGCCCGTGCCGGCGAACAGCATCCCCTTTCTATTCGGATTTTCCGCGACGACGCGGGCGTAGGCGAGCGGACCCTTCGGAAGGTCGCCCGTGATTTTTGTCCAGGTCTGGCCGAAATCGGAGGTCTTGTAGAGGAAGGGGTCGCGATTGTCCATCAAGTGGAAGTCAACGGCGATATAGGCCGTTCCGGCGTCGAAGCTCGAGGGCTCGATTTTCGAGACCACCCCCCAGGCGGGTAGGCCCTTGATGTTGGCCGTGACGTCGTTCCACTTGGCGCCGCCGTCGTTCGTATACCAGACCTTGCCGTCGTTGGTCCCGGCCCAGATGAGGCCTTTCTGGATCGTTGACGGCGCGATGGCGAATACGACCTCGCCGTAGAACTGGCCGAGGTTGTCGCCGACGAGTCCGCCCGAGGACACGATAAATTTCGGGTCCTGCGTCGAGAGGTCGGGGCTGATCATGGACCAGCTCGAACCGCCGTCGCTTGTTTTGAAGATGACCTGGGCGCCGTAGTAGACGGTGTTATGGTCGAACGGGTCGATGGCGAGCGGCGGCGTCCAGTGGGCTCGCCACTTGATGGTGTTCGGCGGCGAGTCGAGCGTCCGCAGCCAGGGACTCACGGAACGGGCGAGCTTGGTCCGGAAGTCGTATCGGGTCACTTCGTTGCCGTAGCAGGTCGCCCAGATAATATTGGAATCCGTCGGGTCCGGGATCGTAAAGCCCGACTCGCAGCCGCCGATGCCGTGGTCCCACGTGCCGCCGCCGAGCCCGCGCATTGCGGCGCCCTGGACATTGGCTCCCGCTTCGGGTGTTGTGCTGAGGCCGCGCATGGTGCCGTCGTCCTGCATATTACTGTAGATGTGGTAGGGAACGTCGTTGTCTACGGCGACATGATACATCTGTCCGATGGGGAGCGTGATGCGCCGTGACGTTTTTCCGTGGTCGTTGGTCATGAACATGCCGCCGTCGTCGGTGACGAGGATACGGTCGGCGTTGGTCGGGTCGATCCAGATGTCGTGGGTATCGCCGCCCCAGCCCAGCGTCCGGAACGAC
>JBGOYP010000345.1:0-3150 GCA_041479785.1 Candidatus Aminicenantia bacterium
ATCCGACGGTCAAAGACCTTCCCACCTATCTCCTCCGGAAGCATTTTCTTCGCAAGCACGGTCCGCGCGCCTATTACGGTCAATCGGAACCATCCAACCCCAAGACAAGGAGCCCCAAAAAATGAAGAACATCCCGAAGGTGAAACTCGGGATCGTGGCCGTCAGCCGCGATTGTTTTCCGATCGAACTGTCCCGGAAGCGGCGGACGAACGTGGTCAAAGCCTGCCGGGCAAAAAAGATTTCCATCGTCGAGATCGCGACCATCGTCGAGAACGAGAGGGACGCGCTCAAGGCCCTGGCCGAATTAGCCGAGCGCGGAGTCAACTCCCTGGTCCTCTACCTCGGGAACTTCGGTCCCGAGGGGCCGGCGACCATCCTCGCCCGGAAGTTCGACGGCCCGGTCATGGTCGCCGCGGCGGCCGAAGAGACGGGCAAGGACCTTGTCGTCGGCCGGGGCGACGCCTACTGCGGCCTATTGAACACGTCCTATAACACCGGCTTGCGCAAACTCCGCCCCTACATCCCGGAATATCCAGTCGGGGTGCCCGAGGAAGTCGCGGACATGATCGCCGGATTCATCCCTGTGGCCCGCGTCCTTCTCGGTCTGAAGAAGCTCAAGATCTTCGCTTTCGGGCCCCGGCCCCAGGACTTCCTCGCCTGCAACGCGCCGATCAAGCCGCTCTACGACATCGGCGTCGAGATCATGGAGAACAGCGAGCTCGACCTCTACGACATCTTTCTCAAGGCCAAGGGCGATCCGGCGATCAAGGCCGTCGCCCGGGATATGGCCAGGGAGCTCGGGGCGGGCAACGCCTATCCCGACCTGCTGGACAAGCTCGCCCAGTACGAGGTCGCCCTGCTGAAATTCATGGCCGGCAACCTCGGCGCCTCCGAATACGGAGTCTTCGCCAACAAGTGCTGGCCGTCCTACGAGCCCTTTTTCGGGTTCGTCCCCTGCTATGTCAATTCGCGGCTGGCGACCCGCGGCATCCCGGTCTCGTGCGAAGTAGACATCTACGGCACGCTGAGCGAATACATGGCCACCTGCGCGACCGAGCTCCCCGCGACGCTCCTCGACATCAACAACACCGTGCCCTACGACATGATCAAGGCCGCCAAAAAAGCCGTCGGCGATTACAAGCCCAACGACCTGTTCATGGGATTCCACTGCGGGAACACGTCCTCGGCCTGCCTCATCGACGGAGGGCTCAAATACCAGCTCATCATGCACCGCCTGATGGAACCCGGCAAAAAGCCCGACATCACCCGCGGGACGCTCGAAGGCCGGATCAAGGCCGGGGACATCACCATCTTCCGGCTGCAGTCCACGGCCGACACGCGCCTGCGCTCGTACGCGGCCCAGGGAGAGGTGCTCGACATCGACCCGAAGTCCTTCGGCGGGATCGGCGTCTTCGCCATCAAGGAGATGGGGCGGTTCTACCGCCACGTTCTCATCGAGAAGCGGTTCCCCCACCATACGGCCGTCGCCTTCGCTCATGCCGGCAAGGCTCTGTTCGCCGCCGTTCGGATGCTCGGCGTCGAGGACATCGTATTCAACCGCCCGGCGGGGATGCCGTACGCGACGGAGAATCCGTTCGGATGAAACCCGGGCGGAAGAAGTCAAAAAGCATCTTTAGAACGACCCTGTTCACAATAACCGGATAAACAAGGAGGTGGATATGCGATTCAAGATTTCGCCTATGTGCCGGACGGCTTCAGGACTCCTGGCGGCAGTCGCCGTCGTTAGCGTGGTCCTGACCATTCTGCAAGCCCCCTTATTCGCCGCCCGATCCGGGCGCTCCGAAGCGCGGGAACAAGCCCAAGCTCAGAGCCAGACGCCGCCCCAGGCGCAAGTCAAGCGGCCTCCGCTGACTCCCGAGCAGCAGGAGATGGCCAGGCTCCGCCAGCAGATCCGCGACCTCCAGACAAAATATTTCGAAATGCGGGCGAAGCTGCCGGACGCCCAGGCCAAAGCGGACATGGAAAACAACAAGAAGGACGACGACCTCATCGCCCAGTTGTGCCAAGGCGCGGTCGATTTCAAAAAAACGGCCTATCCCAGCGGCGCGGACGGGCTTCAGATTCCCGCGTATCTCTTTCTGCCCCTCACCCCGCGAGGGCCGAAAGGGCACCCGGCCCTCATCTGGGTCCACGGCGGCGTTCACAGCAGCTTCTCCTCATCCTTCATTCCTTTTGTCCGGCAAGCCGTCGAGCGGGGCTATGTCGTGATCGCCCCCGATTACCGGGGCAGCACGGGTTACGGGGCCGCGTTCTACGAGGCCATCGATTACGGCGGATACGAGATCGACGACGTGATGAGCGCCGTCGAGTACTTGAAGGCCAACGTTTCGGCCGTAGATATGGACCGGATCGGCGTCATCGGCTGGAGCCATGGCGGATTCATCGCCCTCCATTCTCTGATCCGCGACCAAGGCGCGATCCTGAAATGCGGTTACGCCGGAGTGCCGGTGACGAATCTCGTCTTTCGTCTGTCGTACAAAGGGCCGGATTACACCGCGGATTTCGCCACGGAGAAACGGATCGGCGGCCAGGTTCACGAAAAGCAGGCCGTTTACATCGAGCGCTCGCCCGTCTATCACGTGGACAAGATCAAGGTTCCGGTCATGGTCCATGTCGCGACGAACGACCAGGACGTCAATTTCGTCGAGGACCAGTTCATGATCTACGCCCTGCAGTACCACATTCCGAAATTGGCCGAGACGAAGATCTATGTCGATCCGCCCGGCGGGCATTCGTTCGACCGGCTGATCAATAAGGAGAAGACCGCCCCCCAGAACACGCCCCCCCAGCGCGATTCGTGGAACAGGATTTGGGCTTTTCTTGAAACGAACCTCAAGCCCTACCTCGGCGTGGAGGGCAAGATCGTCGAGGGAAAGTGACCGTCTTTGAAGAAATTGTCAGGACGCCGTCGGACTAGCTTTTCAGCGCCGCTTTGAGCGTGGCGCCGATGTCGGCCGGGCTGACGGCCACGTGGACCCCGCCCGCCCGCAGGGCGTCCATCTTCTCCTGGGCCGTCCCCTTGCCGCCGGCGATGATGGCGCCGGCGTGGCCCATCCGCCGCCCCGGCGGGGCGGTCTGGCCGGCGATGAACCCGACGACGGGCTTGGGGAATTCCCTCTTGATGTAGGC
>JBGOYP010000346.1:0-3145 GCA_041479785.1 Candidatus Aminicenantia bacterium
AAGCTGCTGGACGCCCAATCGACGAGGAAATCGACGCTCCAGGGCATCACGAATTATCTTCAGATTTTGAAGCTGGCCGGCCTCATCGAATTCTAAATCGGATTTTTTTGGGGGGGACACGACGCCGTGTCCCCTGGAGAGGTTCCATGCGTCCGACGATCGAATGGCGGGACGATAGGGTCGTCATGATCGACCAGCGGCAGCTGCCTCTCGAGGAAATATATGTCGAATGCCGCACGGCCGACGATGTCGCCGAAGCGATTGAAACGATGGTCATCCGCGGCGCTCCGGCGATCGGGGTCGCGGCCGCGTTCGGCCTGGCCCTCGGATTTTCGCGTCTGACCGATGCGGAGACCGCGGCCCGGGAGTTCGACCGGATCTCCCAACGGCTTCACCGCACCCGCCCGACGGCGCGCAACCTCTTCTGGGCGCTCGAACGCATGCGGGCCGTCTACGAGGGTCATCGTCATTTGCCTCTCGACGAGCAGAAGCGGGCCCTGATCCGCGAAGCCCTGGCGATGGACCGCGAGGACGTCGAGGTCAACAAGAAAATCGGCGCTATCGGCGCCGCGCTCGTCAAGGACGGCGACACGATCCTGACGCATTGTAACGCGGGCGGCTTGGCCACCGCGGGCTATGGAACGGCGGTCGGCGTCATCCGCGCGGCCTTCGAGCAGGGGAAAAAGGTCGAGGTCCTCGCCGACGAGACCCGGCCGCTCCTCCAGGGCGCGCGCCTCACGGCGTATGAGCTCGAAAAACTCGGCATTCCTTATCGGGTCATCACGGACAATATGGCCGGATGGATGATGCGCAAAGGCGAAGTCCGGCTCGTCGTCGTCGGCGCGGACCGGATCGCGCGGAACGGCGACACGGCCAACAAGATCGGGACGTATTCCGTCGCCGTTCTCGCCAAGGAGAACGGCGTCCCTTTTTACGTCGCCGCGCCCTTGAGCACGTTCGATTTCTCGCTCGCGACGGGCGAGAACATTCCCATCGAGGAGCGCCCGGAGCGCGAGGTCAAGGAAATCAACGGCCGCCTGATCATGCCGCCCGCGGCCCGCGTCCGCAACCCGGCCTTCGACGTCACTCCCGCGCGCTATATCACGGCGATCATCACCGAGAAGGGGGTCGTCCGCCCGCCGTATGAAAAGAACCTAATACCTTTAGGATCGGCGAAGTAATATTCTTCGTTTAAAGAATTTCTCGCCCAGGAATTCGACGGCGGCCGGGGCGGCGGCAGGGGTCCCATGCTTTATCTGGGGATCCTCTTCCGCCGTACTCAGCCGCGTACTTTCATCGCGGGTGAGTGCCCCGGGCTTTGCCCGGGGGTCCACTTCCGCCGCGAAGGCTCGTCCCTTGACTTTCGCCGAAATATCCAAGAAATGCATTTTTTCTATCATAAATAAACACATCATGACATCATTTGTTTGTGATAGCGGCCGGATTGACAGGCTTCATGGTGCGCATTATATTGGATTCGAAAAGTTCCTATTTTAGAGAATCGGGGACAATGATGAAAAAAGCCGTCCTTTTTTTGGGTCTCTTCGGTTTGCTTGCTTATCTTGTCATCAACGGGCATGGCAGCCCGCAAAAGTGGGCCGGGTCCATCGAAACTAAGGATGGGGTGAAAATCATTAGCAATCCAAACCAGCCGGCGTTCGGCGATGTCCGGTACGACCTTGAAGAGGTTTGGGTGCTGGGCAAGGAAAAAGACGAGAACGACTTATTCGGCTCCATATATGACGTCCAGGTCGATGCTCAAGGAAACATATACGTCTCGGATATTAAGGATCGAAGGGTCAAGAAATTCAGCGCCGAAGGAAAATATCTCCGTGATATCGGCCGGATGGGACAAGGGCCGGGAGAATTTCAAGGAGCAAGGAATCTGGCGGTCGATGATTCATCGGGAGACATCTATCTGGCCGATCTCCTGAAAATCCATCGGTACGACCGTAACGGAGCGTATCAGAATAGCATCCCGATCAACGGATTTTTTGAGAATTTTTTTATCGACAAGGACGGGGCCTTGTGGGGTCGGATGTCCTATTTCGACGAAAAAACGGGCCAAGGCAAAGCCTTCGACAAAATATCGCCTCATGGAGAGCTCACAAAGAGGATCACAAAATTTTCCGCATCGGAAACAAGCTCGCTTCGGCGGGGCGCAGAAGGTTCCGTGATCGTCACGGCCGGCCCAAAGCACGGGTATGAAGCTGAATTCGTTGTTTCCCGGATTGACGGCCAAACATTTCTCTGGGCCGTGTCGAACGAGTATGCGTTGAATACGGTCGATATCCAGGGAAATCTTTCCTTAAAAATCCTGAAACAAGAGGAGCCCCAATTCTTTTCAAATAAAGAAGAAGATAAAATATTGAGCGGATTCAGGGTTGACCTCCGTGCGAAAATCGAATTGCCCAAGTTTAAGCCTTTCATTAAAAAAGCATTTGCCGACAGCGAGGGCCGGATTTATGTCCAAAGGGTCCGGTCTCCGCTCGACGAAAAGGAAGATTATCTCTGCGATATTTTCTCTAAAGAGGGTTATTATCTCTACCGGGTTCGGTTTGGCGTCGAACCCGCCGTCATCAAAAACGGATTTCTATATTCCGTTGTGCGAGACCAGGAATCATCTTATCAACTCGTGAAAAAATATCGGATCAAGAACTGGGACCGGATTGAAAAAAGAATTTCCGGATGAAGATTCTAAAAAGCTTTTTGATTTCGTTGAGCCTGCTTATATTCATTTCATTCTCTCCGACGCCATGCTTTTCCCAAGGCGAAATCATCATCCGAACCTATCTTTTCAAAGGTTTCCATGAAGGGTATCAACCCGGCCCCAAGCGCGTCGGGAATTCATCGGATAATATTATCAAGGTCCCGGTTCTATACGACCCCGACAATCCCGATATCGCCGATGCCGATTCGATCAAGAACGTCATCAGGTCAGCCTATCGAATTACCTATACGACGTTATTGACATCGGCGTACGTGACTTGGGATGGGAAAAAAGAAAACATCAATGAAGCGGTGTGGAACAGCATCGACCTCTATCCCATCCAACTGTTCCCGACGCTTATAACGCAAAATACCTTAAAACTGAGAATTGAAGCCTTGAAATTCGAATGCCTAAAAATATCCTATTTCGGGGAAA
>JBGOYP010000347.1:0-3136 GCA_041479785.1 Candidatus Aminicenantia bacterium
CAAAACCTGTCCTCGAGCCTCAATCTTCTCGAGGCCATGCTCAAGGCCAAGGTCAAGACGTTCATTTTTTCCTCGAGCGCGGCGGTCTACGGTGTTCCGCAGCGGATCCCCATCCCCGAAGACCATCCGTTGAATCCGATCAATCCCTACGGCTTCACGAAGTTCTTCGTCGAGCAGATCCTGCGGGATTATGACCGGGCTTACAAGCTGAGGTTCATCTCGCTCCGCTACTTCAACGCCTCGGGCGCCGACCCGGACGGAGAGATGGGCGAATGCCACGACCCCGAGTCTCATCTCATCCCCAACGTGATGCTGGCCGCCTTGGGCAAAAAAGAGCGCCTGGACATCTACGGGACGGACTTCCAGACACCCGACGGTACCGCGATCCGCGATTACATCCATGTGACCGACTTAGCCGCGGCCCACGTCCTGGCGCTGAGACGGTTGCTCGAGAAGCCGCAAAGCGAATTCATCAACCTCGGCACAAATCAGGGGTATTCGGTCCGCGAAGTCATCGCCCGGGCCGAGCGCATCATCGGCCGGACGGTCCCGGTCCGGATGCAATCCCGGCGGGAAGGCGACGTGCCCGTATTACTAGCCTCTAAAGAAAAAGCCGAGCGGCTTCTCGGCTGGACGCTCCGCTACTCCGACCTCGACACCATCATCCGGACCGCCTGGGACTGGCACCGGAAGGCGTAGAAAATATTATTTCGCCCAGTAACCCGCGCGATGCGCGACTTGATAGCTTCCGGTCGTAACTTTGACCTTGAGCTCGTGAAACGAGCCATCGGCCGTGTATTTTTTAGGCTTATAATAGATTAAATAATAATTTTCGGAAGCGTTGATAGCCCGCGCGAACGCCGCGGCGGCATTGCCCGAGCTGTCGACAATACCGCCCGTCGCCCGGGCCACGTCGCCGAACGCACCGTAAAGGTCCTCCGAATGTTCGACCTGGCTAATTTCCGCTACAGTATGAAGGCCGCCGACGACAGCATTTTCCACGGGATTTCGAACGGCCGGTGTTTTCGTCAGAAACAAGAAATGAATGGAAATCGAAGAATCGGCATAGGCCTTATTCACCGCATCGACATTAATCCCGACATTGCGGTTGAATAAATCGAACATTTCCAGAAACTTCATCGTAACCGTCGGGTCTCCTTGGTATTCCAACTCATAGTTCATCAAGGCGAGCGGGCTGTACTGGGGGATCATTTCCTTCTGATAAAACATATAAACATACTTCTGGCCGGGCAGGTTCTTGAGGTAAGCGGCGAAATCCAAGAGCCCTTTTTCGTTGACATGCCTCAAGCTTTCGAGCTTCGAAAGATAAAGTGCGTAATCAAAGAGCTTTTGGTCCATCGGAAGGTCTCGCGCACCCGCCGCCGGGGTCGCGAGAACCCGGCGCATTTCTTGGAGTGTATTCCGATATTCCGAACCCCCCATGAGGATATCCTGGCGGAGGATGCCTCGGAGCTGCTCCTTGACCTTTTCCTTAGGCATTTGAGCCAGGGCTTCGCTGCGCAAATGATAATTTTTCAGCGGCGTTAGGACGATGAGGGAATCGCCGGGGAGGACGACTTTATCGAAGAGGTAATCCAGGGTCTTGTCGATCTCCGGGAGATAGTCCGACATCTCGAAAAATAGGGCGAATTGCCTTGAAACTTGCGGCCGAGCCGCTTTTTTTGCTTCTTCTCGTGGAGCGATTTCTTCACGCTTTATGGATGTCCCTTTAATGAGATACACGGCTTGGATGTCCTGGGGCTCATTGTTGTCAAAGACTTCGAAATCCTTGATGGTCAAGCTGTCGACGAAAATTCCCCCCCTGTATACCCGGACGGGAATCTCGACATTGATTACGGAGACAGCGTGGGTGAGCTCCTGGGCACGGAGAATAAAAGAAGCAAATATCGAAATCGCAAAGACCAGCATCCCCCCCATTATCAAGATGACCGGCGGTGGGCGGCGGGACAGTTGAAACCGACGTAAAGTATCTTTACTCATGGTTTTCCATCCTTGGCAAGATTCCCCACGCGAGCATCGGGTTCTTGACCTCTCTCAATTAATAATAGCACCTTTTATGCCATATCAATACAGCAGTCTGGCACGTTTGTTGCATCTTAATTGAATGGAAACGCTGGGGGCGGGACTTCCCCTCCCCCGGAGGGAGCCATGTTCGAGGATTCCTTCATCAAGTCAGAAAAGGATAATCTGGGGAGAGCGATTGCTTTCCCGGCGGCTTTGATCATCCATGCGTTCATTATCGGCGCTCTCATCATCATCCCTCTTGCCTCGACGACCAACTTACCCAAGATCGAAATGACTTCAGCTTTTATTGCGCCCCGCCCGTCTCCTCCTCCACCACCGCCTCCTCCGCCACCCGCCAAAAAAGCGGGCATTGGCAAGGCCGGACGTATTAGACCAATCCAAACACAATCCTTATTCGACGTCCGCAAGCTTGTCGCTCCCGTTGAGATCCCTGACCAGATCGCGGAAGAAGGGATTTCGGATATCGGAGTCGAAGGAGGAGTCGAGGGCGGAGTCGAAGGCGGGGTGGTCGGAGGCGTGTTGGGCGGCGTCGTCGGCGGAGTGCTCGGAGGGGTTCTCGGAGAGGTTGAAGCGCCCGTTCGGGTTTTCAATACGGATAAAGCGCCTAAGCTCCTCTACTCGGTTGATCCCGTGTATCCGGAAATAGCACGACAGGCGAGGGCAGAAGGCACCGTGATCCTCGAAGCCACGACCGACATCTACGGACGCGTCCAGGACGTTAAAGTTCTGCGGTCGATCTCGCTGCTCGACCAGGCGGCGATCGACGCCGTTCGCCAGTGGGTGTATGAACCGATGATCGTTAATGGTCGTCCCCGCGGCGTCGTCTTCATGGTCAAAATATGGTTCGCGTTGAAGGAATGAGCCCGTCAGACCGAGCCCTTTTTCACATGGACGGATTTTCTCCCCCATATTTGAAGAGATAATATCGCATGGCGCCGCTCTGAGGCTCTATTTAGCCCAGTAACCCGCGCGATGGGCGACTTGATAGCTCCCGGTCGTGACTTTGACCTTGAGCTCGTGAAACGAGCCGTCGGCCGCGTATTTTTTGGGTTTATAGTAGATTAAATAATAATTTTCGGAAGCGTTCACG
>JBGOYP010000348.1:0-3133 GCA_041479785.1 Candidatus Aminicenantia bacterium
GAATTCGCCCCAGACGACATAGCCCATCTTGTCCGCCCAGTAGAGGAACCGCCGCTCGAACAGGCGCTGATGCAGCCGGGCGCCGTCGAAACCGAGACCTTGGGAAATGAAGATGTCCTTGACCAGGTCTTTTTCCGAGGGCGCGGTGTAAATGCCGTCCGGATAGAAGCCTTGGTCGAGGACGGTCCGAAGGAAGACCGGCCGGCCGTTGAGATAGATGCTCCGGCCCCGGGCTTCGACCGATCGCAGCCCGAAATATCCGGACAAGGCGTCCGCAACCCGGCCGTCCCGTTCGTATTTGAGCTTGAGGTCGTAAAGCTGGGAACGCCCGACATCCCACAATGCGACGTCTTTGAGCTTGACGTCGAACGCCACCGCGCGGTCCGCCTTTTTCGAAAGCGAGGCCTGCGGCGTCCCGTTCAGAATGACCTCGACATGGACCGTACCGCCGGCGGGGGCGGAATCGAAAAAAACACGGACGAGCGCCGAGCCGTTGGCGGCGTCGGGAAGGACCTCGTAGCGGACGATATACGTTTCGGGCACGGGCTCGAGCCAGACGCTCTGCCAGATCCCGGTCGTTCGCCGATAGAAACAACTGTAGGACGACAGGCGCGTGCTCTGCTTGCCGGCGGGTTGAAGCCCGGAGCGGACGTCATCGGCCGCCCGGACGACTAAAAGGTTGTCTCCCGGTTTCACGAATTCCGTGATATCCAGGCTGAACGGCGTATAACCGCCGTCATGCCCTCCGGCCAACCGGCCGTTCACCCAGACGGTGGCCCGGTAATCCACGGCTTCGAAATTTAAAAGCAAATGCCCCCCCGCCCAGTCCGGGGGAACCGTGAAGGTCCGTTTATACCAGACGGCATCCATGAAATAGGGATACCCGACCCCGGACAACGGACTTTCGGGCGCGAACGGAACAAGGATCTGCTTGTCGAAACCCTCGCCGCGAGGCAGCCCGCGCGTCTCGCCCGTGACCGGATATCCGATCGCGAAATCCCAGGTTCCGTTCAGACACAGCCATTTGGCCCGGACCATGTCGGGGCGGGGGTATTCCGGGCGCGGGATTTTTTCCACGGCCCAAGAGACGGAAACGAGCAAGGCTACAGCGGCCAGGACCGGGATGAGCTTGTTGTTCATGTCGTTCACCTTAAGAGTCCGCGAGCGCATCAGCATTCACCTGTTTTTTTTAACAATTCGGCGGGAGAACATCAAAAACATCGGGAGCGACCAGCTACGATATTCGCTTCAGGCTCGCCGCGACGTATCGGCGGAGGAAAGCCATCGCGTCGTCGGCGCGGCGGAAGACCGGGACACCCGCGTCCTCGAGCTGCCCGGCCATGGCGTCATAGGGTGACCCGGCGTCGATGCTGACCACGAAAGGTTTGTCGGTGGCCCGAAACAGCTCGGCGAGTCGCAGGGACGTGCTTTTCGGATCGTTTATGCTTTCCGAATAGCCCGGGCCCGGCGCGAGCGTCTGCATGGCCGGCGTCATCGGCACCGGCGAGATGACCGCGCAGTCCACACCCGGGTCGGCCAGGATGGCTTCGGCGCACGCGCAGAACGCGGCGTCGTCGGCCTGAGGCGTGACGTCGAGCGGATTTTTAATGTCTTGGAGCTTGTCGATGCCGAGCGGAGCCAACGCCGCGGCGAGCCGGCGTTTGGTCTCCTCGCCGAACGCGGCCAGGCTGAGCGCGTCCCCGTTCGAGAGGCCGTCGGCCATGACGACGCTTTCAAAGCCGGCGTTGCTCATCAGTCCGACGCGACGGCCGCGGACCTTTTTATCGCTCAGCGATGTCAGGCCCTTGAGGAAATTCTCGAATTCGAAGATGCTCTCGACGACGATGCATCCGGCGTCCTCGAGGATCGCCCGACAGATACGGTAGTCTCCGGCCACGGAGGCGGTATGGCCCGCGGTCGCGACGCGTCCTTCGGGCGAACGGCCGCTCTTGTAAACGAGGATATGCCGGTCGGGCGATTTCAGGACGTCGCGCGCCGCCCGGGCCAGGAGATATCCGTCGCCGGTTTTGAAACCTTCGGCGTACACGGCAAAAATCTTGACCTCGGACTCGTCATTCAAATAATTCACGTAGTCTGAGATGCGCAGGTCGAGCTGATTGCCGAGCGAGATGCCGTAGAGAGGCTCAAGGCGCTGGAGCTTGCTGACGCGGCAGACCATGAACGCTCCGCTCTGGCTAATGTAGGCTAGGTTCGAACGTTCCGTTTTCGGGAAGCGAAGCTTGTGTTCCGGGATGAACGTCGTGTCATAATGTCCCGGTTTCGAAAAGATGCCGAGGCAATTGCCGCCGTTGACGACCGGCGTGAGCTTCCCCCGGACTCGGCCGCCGGCAATCAAGGACACGATTTTTCCCTCGAGGCTCTGCGTCCCCTGTTTTTCGCCCATCCCGCCGGCGATGATGATCACGGAGCGGGCTTTCCCATGGGCGATGAGCTGGGACATGATATCAAAGACGAGGTCGGCCCCGAGGGTCAGGACGAATAGGTCGACGGCCTCCGGAAGCGAGGCGACGTCCGGAACGCAGAGGCAGCCTTCGATCTCTCGGAGACCGGGTTTGACGACGTAAACCTTGTCCCGGGGGAATCCTTGTCTCAGGACGTTGTTCAGGATGATATGCCCGAGGTTCAACTTCTCGGAAACGCCGATGACGGCGACCGACTTCGGATGGAGGAGAGGACCGATGCCGCGAACCGGACGGTCGGCCACTATCACGTGCTTCCGGGAAAAACGGCATAGCCCGTCGAGGGGGATGAGCGTCCCCCGGCGAACGACGAACGGATTAACCTCCATCTCTTCCCAGACATAGCGGTTTCGCCCGAACGGCGAATAGTGGGCGGCGAGCCGGGCCAGCCGAAGGTAGATCCTATAAAGCTCGCGGGCGTCGAGAACCGGGGGTTGGCCGCGGAACGGCTTGACGAGCTTGTCATGGACCGCGAGAGGCCGGAGATGGGCCGGAACGTCCCGCGCTTGAAGCAGGGCGGCCGAAGAGATCGAAACCGCCTGTCCGTCCTTGATGCGCTCGGTCAAATATTCGACTTCGACCCCTCCCGGACCGAGCGATATGACCGGGCCGAACTCGCGCGAATTGCGGACCCCGACCAGGAGCTCCGTGCC
>JBGOYP010000349.1:0-3124 GCA_041479785.1 Candidatus Aminicenantia bacterium
CGGAAGCCGTAGGAGATTTTGCTGCCCGGACGGCCCGCCGGAGCCAGGTCGAGCGATGTATGCGCCTGGCGCCATGTGCCGCGCGTCTCGGCGCCGCCGGTCCGGCTCGAATGAACGTAGAGCTGCGCGCCGCCGCGACCTCCGCCGCCGCCCGCGTATTCGAGCTTCGTGCCGGGCCGGACCGTCACAAGCAGGAACGGAGGAGCGCCCGAGGCGCGAACGAAATAAAAAAACGACCCGTAGCCGGAGATGAACTGATGCCGGAGGAAACCGCGCTCGAATATCTGGATCGGATCCTCGCCCGACGGCCCGGCCGACGGGATGCTGATGCCGAGGTCGCCGACCTGCACAGCGGTTTTACCGGTGGATTCCAAGTCGATCGACCAGTCGAGCACGTTTCCGTCGGTTTTGTAGATTTCTACGACCTTAAGCGGAGCGTCTGTTCCTCCGCTAGTATACGTGACCATGCCGCTTTCTAGTGAGACGCTCCAGAGCGGCCCGCGCGTCGCGATATTCTTCCAGTCGCCGTCGGGCAATCGATAGCTCAGGTTCAAGCCGAGCGTCGCGGCCCCGCCGCCCCGGCCTGACGCGGCGCCCTGCCCGCGCCCGCCGCTTCCGGCCCCGGACGGCATGAGCGTCGCACCAAAGGGGTCGTGCGGATTAGCGAGGCCGGAAATTCCGCGCTCGTCAAAAGAAAATCGGAAATTGCCCTTCTCTATTATTCCGGGAGCGACCTTCGTCCCCGGAACCTGCGGCGCGGCGAGCGCGACGGCCAGAAAGATCGCCGCGAATAATGCCATCGTTCGACTCCATGAAGACAAGCGTCGGCGGAACACGCCCGGAATGATATTCCCAGCCGCGGAAAGAGGTCAAGCAAGCGGTTTCCTTTGCGGCCTTGTCAGTCAACGAGTTCCCGAGTTATTATTCTCACCACCATGGGCTTGATTCCCCAAGTCTATAAGACTAACTAGGAAGGTGCGAAATGAAACGACGACTATTATCCGCTCTTCTCGTCTTTATCGTCCTGACGACCATGGTTCCCGCGCAGACAAAGCCGCCGGCGACGTTCGCCGATTACGGCAAGTGGGAGACCCTGGCCTCGGCCGGCGCCCGCGGAGGGTTTTCGCCGGACGGCCGGTGGCTGGCCTACGCCATCAACCGTTCCAACCGCGACAACGAGTTGCGCGTGACCAAGCTCGCTGACGGCACGACGAAAATCATCTCGTTCGGCACGCAGCCGGCATACTCGGACGACTCGAAGTGGATCGCCTGCAGCATCGTCCCCTCCGAGGCCGAGCAGGAAAAGCTGAGAAGCGAACAAAAGCCCGTGCAGAACAAGCTCAGCCTCATCAACCTCCCGACGGGCGAGACGTCCACGATTGACGGCATCGAATCGTTCACCTTCAGCCCGGACGGCGCTTTTATAGCGATGCGCCGCTACTCGGCGTCGCGTCCCTCGGCTCCGGCGACTCCCGGAGCCCGAGGGGGAGGCCCTGGCGGGGCGGGCGGCTCCGACGCGGCGGAAGAAACACCCGGCACGACGCTCATCGTCCGGCATCTTGTGAGCGGCCGCGATACGACGTTCGGCAACGTGTCCCAATTCGCTTGGCAGGACGCCGAACATAGCCACCTTTTTGCGATGACCATCAGCGCCGAAGGCAAGACGGGCAACGGCGTTCATCTTTTCGATGCGGAGACAACCGTGCTGCGCGCGCTCGATTCGTCGCCGTCGATTTACACCGACCTCGCCTGGCGAAAGGACGCGGCCGACCTGGCCGTTCTCCGGGCGAAGACCGACGACCGTAAAGAGGGCTCGATGTACATCGTGCTCGCCTGGACCGGTCTCGGCAAGACCGAACGCCTACGCTCCTATGACCCCACGGCGGACGCCGCGTTTCCCGCGGGCCTGAGGCCCGTTTCTTTCCGCCGGCTCTCGTGGTCGGACGACGGACGCGTGTTGTTTTTCGGGATCGCAAAGTGGGACGACAAAATGGCGCCAGCGGGGCGGGGAGGCCGAGGCGGCGGCCCGGCTGGAGATTCCGGGCAGTCAGGACGAGGAGGCCAAAGCGCCGGCGCAACCGCGCCGGACGAACCCGCGGGCGTCCAAGTCTGGCACTGGACCGACGTCGTCGTCCAGCCCAAGCAGAAGGTCGACGCGGCCGCGGACCGGCGCCGGAACATGCTGTCCGCCTGGCACCTCGACAGCGGCAAATTCGTCCAACTCGGCAAAGATCCGGTCAACGAACAGGTGACGCCGATTCCGCATACGAATTTCGCCTATGTCGCGGAGTGGTCGAAATACGCGATGAACCGGACGATCGGCCGTCCCGGCTCCGATCTCTATCTCGTCGATATCGACACCGGCGCGCGGACGAAGGTCAGAGACAATGTCAATGACTCCTATGTGCAGGCGGGTCCGAGTGGAAAGTATCTGCTCTTCCTGCAGAACGATCACTTTTGGACGGTCAATCTCGCCACGCGCGTGGTCGCGAACATCACTAAAGCGGCGCCGACGTCGTTCATCAACAAAGAGTCGGACCAGACGGTTAAACAAAAGCCCCCCTTCGGCCGAGCGGGCTGGACGAAAGACGATGCCGCGGTCCTTCTCTATGATAAGTACGACATCTGGCTGGTGGCGGCCGACGGCTCGAAAGCCCGGCGTCTGACCGGCGGCGCGGCTGAGCAGGTCCGTCATCGCCTCGTCCGGTTGGATTCGGTTGGGGGCGGCGGGCGCGGCGGCGGCGAGTTCGGACCCCCCGCGGCCATTCCGTGGATCGACCTCGGCAAGCCGGGCTACCTAAGCATGTTCGGGGAATGGACGAAGAAGTCGGGATACGCGCGGCTCGAGCCGGAAGGCGCGGTCACGCGCCTCGTTTGGCTCGACAAAAACGTAGGCTCGCTGGCGAAAGCAAAAGACGCCGACGTGTACGGCTACACTGTTCAGGACTTTGACGACTCGCCCGATATTTTCGTCGGCGGCCCGGATTTAAAAGACGCGAAGCAAATGACGACGACCAATCCGTTCCAAAACCAGTATGCCTGGGGCCGGAGCGAACTGGTCGATTACAAGGGCGACCAGGGACGGATGCTCCAGGGAGCGCTGTTCTACCCGGCCGGCTACGAG
>JBGOYP010000350.1:0-3122 GCA_041479785.1 Candidatus Aminicenantia bacterium
ATCAGCAAGGCCCGATTGGTGACGATATTGATGGTTTTCGGAAGTTCCGCGATGCCGCTGCGCAGGTATTCGGCACAAGGCGGCTCCTTATCTTCTTTTTCCGAAACATAGAGGCGGGCCTTAAAAGGAAACTCGAGACGCAGATCATAGATCTTGAGCGGACCGTGATCGTCAACAAGGAAGTCATCGAATGTGCCGATATCTTCTCCGTCCGCTGTGTCGTGAAGGCGAAAGGCGTTCAGCATGACATAGTTTTTTTCCATGAAATACGTCCGCTAAGGCCGCCCCTTTTTTCCCAATGGCTTTTCCAGGCGGCCGTCGTTTTTTCGCTGAGTCGACTCTCTGCGTCTTTGATATCGACTTCGGATTTCTTATTCATAATATTGCTGACGAGAGCGGCCGAAAGATTCTCCAGACTATCTTGGCAGCGCCGGCATTCGTTTCGCGACGATAAAAACCCGGCTTCAAGCAGCAATTTCGCCCGATAAATCCCCTCGAATGTTGGTTCCTTTTCAGCGGCCAGCAGCGGATCTCTCCAATAGGCCCGGCCGACGGGCCGCGCCGCGGACACCGCCGTGGTCACGTAGATTCCGAAGACGCCGAGTTTTCCGAACTCGAAAACTTGGGGAATGGTGATGCCGCCGGCCCAAAGCGTCTTGATTCCTTTTTTCGAGGCCATTTGATCGATTTTCTGAACCTGGGCCCTGCTCAGAAGTCCTTTTGGCTCGTCTTTAGTCCGCAAGAGACGGTATCCCTTGGATTTATCCATCGTGTCGATAAGAATGACCCTGACTCCGTGGCGGCCGATGATGTCCAGCCATTCTTTCAAGCCGGCCATCACATCGCGGCCGACAAAGACTCTCGTCCTGCTCAGAGCGCCCTGATCCAAGAAAAATACAGGGGCCGCCGACCAATCCGAAAACCACGCCTGGACCTTTTGAATGACCGCGTCGCATTCTTCCAAAGTCAGCGGGAAGGTGCCGTATTTGCCCAAGGCCAATCCCATCTGCCGGGCCGTGTTGAGGGAGCTCCAGACGTTTCGCGCGACCGTGTCGGTATCGACGACATTTTTAGGGTGGACCTGCACTCCTTTTTGCGCCGCCCGGCGCAGGACCGGACCCAAGAGCCCGGGAGCGAGATAATTCAGGAGCCCGGGACAGGAAACATTCGCTTCGACATCACGCCTCACGATACCTTCGAGCGCGACATGGCGAAGGCCGGCCGCGGAAGCCATGTCGATGGCCAGGAGAGCGGCGTCGCGGGCGCGGATCCCGAATCTGATGGGCTGTTGAAGGCCGAGCCGATGCCGTTTTGGGTCGGCGATTCCTCCTTTCGATGCATAAGCCGCGAGGTCCTTCAGGATCGCGATTTTTTCGCCGACGTTCCTCCGGGCGATGGGATCGAATTTCACATAAACGGTCAACGGGCGCGGGCTTCCGTCCGGTGTCTTTAGGAACGGACGGAATTTCTCCTTGAGGCCGCTCTTGGCCTTTTCCAGGGCGGCTAAGCGCGGCCCCGCCGGCACCATGACTATCGGATAGTTTAGATAATAGCGAAGATTCAATCTGGTTCCGACGTTCGTCGACGTCAGAATCCGGCCGACGCTCCCGACGTAGATTTCGGCATATTCCGTCGGCCCGACCGCGACCTCGCCGACGGCACCCAGCCTTTCCGCGTCGAGCGATACGCCGACGGTGATCGGCTCGATTTTTCTCAAGAGGCGCGCTTTCGGGGTCTGCAACGCGGCCTTAAGAATGACCTGGGCGGCGCTCCCCTCATCGCTGATTCCAAGATAGGGGCCATACGTGACGTGATCGTAATCTTTGAGAGACAGGGAGCCGGGCTCTCCCTGGCCTCCTAAAAAAAGAAACGCTTCTCGAGCGAGCTCGATCAACGTCTCCGGCGGAACGACCCCGGCCTCAACAGGCTGGGAGAGCCGATCGCCGACGAAGTCGCGAAAAATCCTTAAAACCGTCCGGTAGGCGTCGGCCAGGCGCCGATCTTCGCCGATCGTCTTTTTTCTTTTTTCCCGGAGCGCCCGAATTTCTTTCTCAAGAGTCGGCCAAGATCTTAATCCTTTTGGGAACAGCGCCCGCGTGGCCATTGGTCGGCTCTCTAGGATTTCTCGGATTCCGTATGGGCTTGCCCGACCTCGAGCCCCCCGCCTTTCTTTTTTTCGAATTCCCAGAGGAGCCAGTCATCGTTTCGGGCATACCTTTTAAACTTGTTGTCCCATTTTTGGGGAAGAGCGGAGTTCAGTCTCTCAAGGAATGGAAGAAGGGGCCGTTTGAGGTCGGCGCCGGCCTCCTGCTTATCGAGAGAAATCCTGTTCTTCTCCCACTGGGGGAAGCGCTGGAAAAAACGGTCGAAGCCGAAGCCGTCGAAAAAGTTCTCGCCTCCGACGAGGGTCATATACCAGAAGCTGGGCGATCCCGTAGGATTCTCCTTGATGGGGACTTCTTGGACGAGATCTTCGAGGAGCTGGGCGCCTTTGCCGTCCGTTTTGAGATGATCCCGCAGATTGGCCAGAGCCGGGAATCGGATTTTCGGGCTGACGAACAAGACCGGCTTTTTCTGCAGGCGGCAGACGACGATCTCATGAGGCGTGCCCACGCTGTAGATGTTGGTCGGGCAATAGGCGATGACGAAATCACTGGTATCGACCATGCGCAGGTCGATATGCATGGATTCCCAGAATTGACCCGAACACTTCGCCCGGGCGGCGGCGCCGCGGGGAGAATCTTCAAATGTCCACCCTTCCCGAAGACGGCTCGTGTCGACGCCCTCTTGGCCGTATTCGTGCAATCCGCGGACGGCCGGCTTATTCCAAGGATCGAACACCGTGACTCCATAGCTGCGGAGAAACTCGCTGAGGCGGTTCCGCCAGCCGAATTTTTTTTCAACCACACGAGAGGCTACGAAATCCATGGGGCCGGAGAGATAGACGCGGGCCCCGTGAAGCATGTTCTTCGGCTTGATTTTTGACTTTCCGGCCATGCTGAGTCCTCCTTATATTCCGGCCGTCCGAAAATCCGCTTCGACGGCTTTTCGATCGCTGAATTGTTTGATAGCCCGCTTAAACATGTAGTAGCTGCGCGCGGGAGGATCGGGCCATCGCGAAA
>JBGOYP010000351.1:0-3114 GCA_041479785.1 Candidatus Aminicenantia bacterium
CGTCCAGTGGGCTCGCCACTTGATGGTGTTCGGCGGCGAGTCGAGCGTCCGCAGCCAGGGGCTTACGGAACGGGCGAGCTTGGTCCGAAAGTCGTACCGGGTCACTTCGTTGCCGTAGCAGGTCGCCCAGATAATATTAGAATCCGTCGGGTCCGGGATCGTAAATCCCGACTCGCAGCCGCCGATGCCGTGGTCCCATGTGCCGCCGCCGAGCCCGCGCATCGCGGCGCCCTGGACGTTGGCGCCCGCTTCGGGCGTCGTGCTGAGGCCGCGCATGGTGCCGTCATCCTGCATGTTGCTGTAGATGTGGTAGGGAACGTCGTTATCCACGGCGACATGGTACATCTGGCCGATCGGCAGCGTGACGCGGACCGAGGTCTTGCCGTGGTCATTGGTCATGAACATCCCGCCGTCATGGGTGACGATGATGCGGTCGGCATTGGTCGGGTCGATCCAGATGTCGTGGGTATCGCCGCCCCAGCCCAGCGTCCGGAACGACTTGCCGCCGTCGGTCGATTGATGAAAACTGCTGTTTGCGACAAGGACTTCGTCCGGATTGGCCGGAGAAACGCCGAGGCGGATGTAGTATCCGGCCCGGCCGATGAGCGCCCGCTGCCAGCTCCCGACCTTCCAGTTCTCGCCTCCGTCGTCCGACCTCCAGATGGAACCCTGGTCGGCGGTCTGGATGAGCGCGTAGACGCGCTTGGAATCCTTGGCCGCGACCGCGACGTCGATCTTGCCCACGGGCGGCTTCGGAAGGCCGTGGCCCTCGATTTTTTTCCAGGTCGTTCCGCCGTCGCGCGAGACATAGATGCCGCTGCCCGGCCCGCCGCTGAACATGGCATAGGTGTGCATTTCGACCTGCCACATCCCGGCGAACAGGATATTCGGGTTGTTTGGGTCCATCGCCAGACCGGAGCAGCCCGTGTTCGGGTCGACGAAGAGGACGCGGCTCCAAGTCTTGCCGCCGTCGGTCGTCCGGTAAACGCCGCGTTCCTGCTGCGGTCCGGTGAGACGGCCCAGGGCCGCGGCGAAGGCGATGTCCGGATTCGTGGGATGAACGACGATCCGGCCGATCCGGCCGGTCTCATCGAGGCCCATGTGTGTCCAGGTCTGGCCGGCGTCGGTAGATTTATAGACGCCGTCGCCCATCATGTCCACATCACGGATGGCCCAGGCTTCTCCCGTCCCGGCCCAGACGATGTTGGGATTGGTCCGGGCCACGGCCAGACTGCCGATCGCGGCCACGGGCTGGTCGTCGAAGATGGGCCGCCAGGTATTTCCGCCGTCCGTGGACTTGAAGATGCCGCCCGACGCCGCCCCGGCGTAATACGTGTTCAGGTCTCCCGGGATGCCGGCCGCGGCGGAGATGCGGTTGCCGACGGCCGGTCCCATGAATCTGAACCGGAGCGGCTCCTGCGGAGCGCCGCCGAACTGGCCGCCGCGCTGGGCGAACGACAGGGCGATCCACAGGCCGACGCCGAGAACGGCCAGGATAAAGACTTTGAATTTACGGCTTGAAAATTTCATCTTTCCTCCTCCATTTTTTGGTGTTTTATTTTATGGGCGCCCGCCCCAGCGTGTCAAAAAGAGGCTGGGCGGGAACAACCGGCCGGGTTTCGTCCGTCAACGTGACCGCCATGACGCGGACCTTGCCGTTGTTCGGCAACGTCAGCGTTTTCGCGTCCGCGGGCAGTTCGAAGGAATAAGCGAATAAGTAAGAATACATATAGAGATCGTTGGTGCCGTCGGCCAAATGACGGTGGGACGAGAACCAGGCGATCGGAGCGCGCTTAGTAAAACCGGGGACGAGGCCGGCGTATTCCTGGACGGTCCGCATCCTCGGCTGTTGAGGCGAGCCGGCTGTCTGTCCGCTTCGAACTTGGCCGCCCGGGGCCTGGCCGCGCTGGCCGGCCTGGGTGCCCTGCGACTTCGCAGGCGGCGGAACGGGTTCCTGTCGGACATTCCATTTGCGGTTATCCCATTGTCCGATATATCCGCCCCAGTCCTGGACCGTCAATTCGACAGGCTTGCCGTCGACCCTGAAAACGGCTTTTTGGTCGCTGTCCGCGGCCGCGAGCAGATAAAGGCGGCTAAACTTGCCGGCGGGGAGCGTGATCGTCTGACCCCGGCCAACGACCGCGTTCGGTCCCTGGAAAGGGCCAAACACGAATTTAGCCCCGCCGAACGCGATCTCGGGAGGCAGCATCTCGGCCGCGAGGGTGCGCCCGGCCGCGTCGAATCCGGTCGTGACCTTGGTCCCGTCCGCCGTTGCGACGGCCAGGTCATACGGCAACGTTACCGGTTGCGATTGCGGGACGGCCGCGGGCGAGGGCGCGGGGCCGAGCTTGAGGGCGAAACTGCGGATGCCGAAGGCCGGCATGTCCGTTACGAGCTCGCCGTTCGTCACGGGGACATCGGCGACGGGCGTTTCCGTCCCGGAGATCTCCCGGGCGGCGACGACCGGCGCCGCGAATGTGATCCGGACGCCCGGGACAGGCTTGCCGTCCATTTCCACCAGCCGCAGGACGACGTCATCACTTTGCTCCGCTTTCTTGAGCGCCAGGACGCGGACGCGACCGCTGTTGACGCTCATCAGCGAAAATGTTTTGCCGAGCGCTCCGTCATGCTTCGCGCTCTCGAACGCCACGAGCGGTTGATTGAGACGGAATCCCTGCCAGTCGGTCTGGCCCTTGCGGAAGTCGCCTTCGTGGCCGGCGATCCCATATATAAACTCATGATGGCCCAGGTCGAGCGTGCCCTGGTCGGGGTAGCCGCCTTGGACCCCCGGCGTGCGGACGAGGGTCAGCCGCAGCGTGTTATCGTTGGGTTTGTCGGACGCGTTCTTGCAGTCCGTCAGCACCGTCGCGCCGAAGGTCCCGGTCTGGTCGGTGAGGTCGACCCACTGGTGCGAGGCGACTTCGAATTGACGGTCAAAGTCCGTGGGCCGTTCGATCGTGCCGACGTCCCAGTTGTAGGTCGCGACGCGGTTTGAGGCGGTCAAAGGGAAAACCGCTTTGAGATGGGATTCCTTCGTCATCCAATCCATGGCCATCCCGATTTCCACCCGGTTTCCGGCATCGCCCGCCGACAGGCGGATCGTCTGGACGAACG
>JBGOYP010000352.1:0-3095 GCA_041479785.1 Candidatus Aminicenantia bacterium
CACCTCATCGTCCGGGACGCCGACGGAAGCGCGACCGTTTGGGTCGGCGAGGTCGAGCTCCGCCACCGGATGAAATGGCTCGTCGGCCTGACGCTCCGGCCGGGAAGCTCTGCCCTCGAGGTCACGATGAAGGTCATCAACCGGACACCGTTGGCCCAGTCCATGCTTGCCTTCGCCAACGTCGCGATCCACGCCGGGCCGGACTATCAGGTGATCTTTCCACCTGACGTCGAATTCGCCACGTTCCATGGCAAGAATCAATTTTCGCGCTGGCCGATTTCGACAGAGGTTTTCAATCGGCAGGATTACACGGCTGGCGTGGATGTGAGCTGGTGGAAAAGCCACTCCGCCCCGACTTCGTTTTTCGCCTGGGAAGCGCGGGGCGATTTTCTGGCCGGTTACGACCACGGCCGGGACGCCGGCGTCGCGTTCGTCGGCGACCACGATTTTGTTCCCGGCAAGAAACTCTGGACGTGGGGGACGGGCAACGAAGGCCGGCTTTGGGAAAGGATCCTCACCGACGCCGACGGCCCGTATGCCGAGCTCATGGTCGGCGCGTTCTCCGACAATCAACCCGATTACAGCTGGATCGGGCCCTACGAAACGCGCGCGGTGAAAGAATGGTGGTATCCGCTCCGCCGGATCGGCGGGGTGAAAGCGGCCAACGGGCGCGCGGCCTGCGACCTCACCGTCGCGAACGGACGCGAAGCGCGGATCGGCCTCTATACGACCGAATCCCGGCCTGCCGTCCGGGCGATTCTTCGCGCCTCCGGCCAAACGATATTCGAGGAGGTTTGTTCGACGGCCCCCGACCGTCCTTACGAAAAAAACGTGGCCTTACCCGCGGGCACTCGTGAGGACGACCTCTCTTTGGAATTCTCGACGGCCGATGGACGGCCGCTCCTATCCTACCGGCCGCCAAAAAAAGAGGGGAAGCCGCTTCCTCCCGTCGTTTCGCCTCCGCCCGCGCCTAAAGACGTCCCCACGATCGAAGAGCTCTATCTCGCCGGGTCACGCTTGGAACAATTCTACAACCCGGCCGTCGAGCCCATGCCGTACTATGAGGAAGCGTTAAAGAGGGATCCCGGAGATTATCGGACGAATACCGCCCTCGGCCTCCTCTATCTCAAGCGGGCGATGTCCCGCGAGGCGGAAACTCACCTCCGTACGGCCGTGGAGCGGGCGACGAAGAATTACACGCGGCCCAAGGACGTCGAGGCGCTCTATTATCTCGGCCTCGCGCTTCGCGGCCAGGGACGGCTCGCGGACGCCCGCGACGCATTCGGCCGCGCCGCCTGGGCGCAAGCCTTCCGGTCGGCGAGCTTCGTTCAACTCGCGGAGCTGGCAAGCCTCGCCGGCGACTATCAAAAGGCTTTGGATTACATCGAGTCCTCGCTCGAGACGAACGGCTTGAATTCTAAGGCGCTCGGCCTGGACGCGGCGCTGTTGAGGAAGACAGGACAGCAAGCCCGTATGGACGCGGTCATCGCCCGGGCGCGCTCCATCGACCCTCTGGATTTCCGAGCCGCCAACGAGCTCTATCTCTCCAGGAACCTCGGCGGACTTCACGAGGACGTAGGATACGTTTTGAAGGAATCGATGGACATGATGCGCGATTCGCCGGCGAATTATCTGGAGCTCGCCGCGGATTACGCCGCGGGTGGATTATGGGATGAAGCCGCCGCGGTCCTGACCCGCCTCACGGACCTCAAAAAAAGGGGAGTGAGCGATTTTCCCTTACTCTACTATTTTATAGCCTTTTGCCGGGACAAGGCGGGCGACCGGTCCAAGGCGATGGACGCTTTGAAAACGGCCGGGGCCATGCCCCCCGACTACGGCTTTCCCTTCCAAGCGGAATTCATAGATATTTTGAGGTGGGCCCGAAGCGCAAACCCGAACGACACGCGGGCGCCTTATTATCTCGGAAATTTTTTATTTGACCTCCAACCCGAAGCGGCTATCGAAGCATGGGAAGCGTCGGCGGCGCTCGACCCGAATTTTTCCGTCACCCAGCGCAACCTCGGGCTGGCTTACGCCCGAGTGAAAAACGACCCCGCCAAGGCGCTTGCCTGCTTGGAAAGGGCCATCGCCGCGAACCCGGCCGACCCCAAGCTGTATTTTGAACTCGACCAGATGTCGGAAGCCGGCCGCGTCCCCGCGGAAAAGCGGCTGGCCCTTCTGGAAAAGAACCAGCGGGTCGTGGAAACGCGGGACGACGCCTTGAGCCGGGAGATCCAGCTCCTCATCCTCCTCGGACGCTACGAACGGGCGATCGAACTCCTTTCGACGCACCACTTTCACGTCTGGGAGGGCGGGGGAGAGGTCCACGGGATCTTCGTCGAAGCCCATCTTCTCCGCGGCCGGAAGCTCCTGGATGCGGGCGATTTTCGCGGCGCCCTCGAGGATTTCAAAGCGGCGATAGCCTATCCGGCCAACCTCGAAACCGGCGAGCCGGCCTCGGGCGTCGGCTCGGCGAAGGTTTCGTTCCTGATGGGGTCCGCATTCGAACGTCTCGGCGATCGGGCAGAAATGAAAGCGTCTTTTGAAAAAGCGGTTGCCTTTAGACAGGCCTGGTCCGAATCGAGCTATTATCAGGGACTAGCTTGGGCTAAGCTCGGGCGCGATGCGGACGCCCAAAGAATCTTCGATGGGCTCGTTCGATACGGACAGGCGCGGATAAAGACGGTCCCGGCCATGGACTTTTTCGAAAAATTCGGCGAGAGGCAATCCGCCCTATCCCAAAACGCTCAGGCCCATTTCCTTATCGGATTGGGATACTTGGGGAAAGGGCTTAAGGCCGAAGCGGCTGCGGAGTTCGCCACGGCTTACGAGATGAATCCCTATCATCCGGGAATCAAATTTTTCCGGGAAAGGCGTTTGAGATGACGGCTCATAAAAAAAGAATTTTGATTTCGATCGCTGCGGCCGGCGGGCTCCTCGTTTTTTCATCGGGCGAGGCGGCAACGGCCGCCTCACGGGCGTTTCCTCCCGAAGTTGCCGAGATCGGGCGATGGCTCGACGGCGCGGCCGTCAGGACCGAAGCCGGCCTGGCTTGGCCGGCTGACCCGCGCGACCCGAAGACAATCAACGCCGGC
>JBGOYP010000353.1:0-3081 GCA_041479785.1 Candidatus Aminicenantia bacterium
GGCGCAGGTCCGTCAAGCGGAAAAGAATTTGAACGGAGACTGGGCGATGCCCAAAGCCTCGGTTTTCCTGGATTTCGTCCGGGACGGAAATCGCAGCCGCTTCGAAGCCGTCTCCTTCGGCCGGCGCGCGCAGCTCGCTGAACTCGTCCTGGCCGAGGCTATCGAAGGCCGGGGCCGGTTTCTCGACGACATCCTGAACGGCGTCTGGACGATATGCGAGGAGACGTTCTGGGGCGTGCCCGCCCACGTTAGTGCCCAGCGCCGGGGGGCGGGTCTGCCCGACGTCACCGAACCCGTCATCGACCTGTTCGCCGCGGAGACGGCCATGCTCTTGGCCTGGACGGACTTTCTCGTCGGCGACGGCCTCGACCGTATCTCGCCGCTCATCCGCGAGCGGATCCGTCTCGAGGTTGACCGACGGATCCTCGCTCCCGGTCTCGCGCGCGACGATTTCTGGTGGATGGGACTCAAGGGTCAAAAGCTCAACAATTGGACCCCCTGGATCTGCTCGAACTGGCTCGCGGCCGCCCTGCTTGTCGAAAAGAACCCGGAGCGAAGGATTCAAAGCGTATTTAAAATCCTCCGCTGCCTCGACCAATTCTTGAACTCCTATCCAAAGGACGGCGGATGCGACGAAGGGCCGGGTTATTGGGACCGTGCGGGCGGCTCGCTTTACGACGCCCTCGAGCTGCTTTATGGCGCGTCCGGAGGAAAAATCGACGTTTTCGACCGTCCGATCGTCAAAGAAATCGGCCGCTATATCGGCCGCGTCCACGTCGCCGGACCGTATTTCGTGAATTTCGCCGACGCCGCCGCCAAGCCGGGGGCAAACGCCTCGCTCATCTTTCGATACGGCCGGAGCATTCGGGATGACGGGCTCATCGGATTCGGCGCCTGGCTTGCCCGCCAGCAAAACCTCGGACGGAGCTCAATCGGCGGCAGCTTCGGCGCGTTAGGCCGGGCGTTGCCGACGCTTTTCGGCCTCGGGGATCTGCTGACGGCCGCCCCGAAAGAGCCCCTCGCCCGCGATGTCTGGTTTCCCGAGCTTCAAGTCATGGCCGCGCGATCGCTCGAGGGTTCGTCGAACGGGCTTTATCTCGCGGCGAAGGGCGGTAACAACGCCGAGAGCCATAACCACAACGACGTCGGCAATTTCGTCGTCTTCGCCGACGGCGAGCCCGTGCTTATCGATGTCGGTGTGGAAACCTACACGGCCAAAACGTTCAGCAATCGCCGCTACGAAATCTGGACGATGCAGTCGGCTTATCACAACCTCCCAATGATCAACGGCATTATCCAAAAGGACGGGCGGATGTACGAAGCCCGCGACGTCCGTTATAAGAGCGACTCAGCCCGGGCCGTCTTCAGCCTCGACATCGCCAAAGCCTATCCGCCGGAAGCCCTGGTCGAATCGTGGAAGCGCACGCTGACGCTCGAGCGGGGGAAGCGCGTCGTGCTCGAAGACAGCTACGTGTTAGGAGAGGCCCGGCAGCCGGTCCAGTTGACGCTGATGAGTTGGCGGAAGCCTATTGCGGTCGCGCCCGGACGCATTCGCCTGGAATACCCCGAAGGCCAAGGGGCGAAGCCCCCGGTCGAGATTCTCTACGAAAAGGGCATGTTCGACGTCAAGCTCGAAACGATCGATCTCGAGGACGGCCATTTGCGCAGTTCCTGGGGCGACCGGGTCTATCGGATCCTATTTATCGCAAAAAAGGTGTCCCTTAAGGGGAGTTATTCGATCCGTATTGAATCGCAATAATTCCGATATTTTTCGCAAAGGACAGTGTGGCCGCTATTGTCTAAGGAAACGTAATCGACCGGGAGGAGGAGCATATGAAAAAGAGAGCGGCCGCGTGTTTTTTTTGTATGTTATTGATTTCCATGGGTTTTACAGCTCAAACGAACACGAATTCGGTCAATGTTCAATTCATAAGATCTATCCCCTTGGGGGTTGGGGTTTGGGATAGCGTCACTCTCGATTTCCTGAACAAAGCCCTCGGCCCGAACGATATCATCGCCTATCGGCCCCAAAACGAGGGCCTAATGAGCGCGCCCACGACGGCACGCAAAATGCTGGTCTTTGGCGACCAGGATTACGGCCAGGCGGCGACGCTTATCCAGGACGCTAAAACCATGGGCGCGGCGCTCATCGGCTTCAACCTCGAAGGCCAGCTCACGCGCGAGGAGCTTCTGGAGAAAGCACGCGAGGTTGGAAAACTGGTCAAAGAGGCGGACCTGCGCTACATGTTCGGCCCGAAAGTCGCCGACCTCGAAAAATATTTCCCCGCCCTGTCCCGAATCGCGAACATCCTCCTCTTTCAGTCCCAGAATTTCCAAACCCAGCCGAATTACAAACAGACGCTCGGGATGGCGATCGCCCGGATCAAAAAAATGAACCCCAACGTCAGGGTCTGGGTCCAGGTCTCGGTGAACCCGCCCGGCAACCGGACGCTGACGGTCGAACAGGTCCTCAAGAACATCGCCGCGGTCGCGGATATGGCCGACGGCATCTTTCTCTTTTACAATCCCACACGCTGGGATGTCGCAAAAGACGTGATCATCAAACTCAGAAGCGGACAGTGATCCCTCTTTAAGTTTGACTTTCTGTTTCCACCTTCGCTATAACTGAGGCATGTTTTCCCGCCTCAGGAGGGCCCCCGATGTTTAAAGAACACCCCAAAGGTCTGTTCGTCGCCTTTCTCGCCAACATGGGCGAACGCTTCGGCTTCTATACCATGGTCAGCATTTTCGTCCTGTTTCTCCAGGCGAAATACGGCTTCACCTCCGGCCAGTCCAGCTTCACGTACGGCACGTTCATGTTCTGCGTCTATTTCTTTCCGCTCATCGGCGGCATCCTGGCCGACAAAATCTTCGGCTACGGCAAGACCATCGGCATCGGGCTCGTCGTCATGTTTCTGGGATACGCCCTTCTGACTATTCCGTCCGCAATCGGGACGGGATTCCCGCTCATCATCGTCGCCCTGGCCGTGATCGCCATCGGCACCGGGTTCTTCAAAGGCAACCTCCAGGCGCTGGTCGGCAATCTCTACGACGACCCGAAATACAGCGCCGTCCGCGACC
>JBGOYP010000354.1:0-3080 GCA_041479785.1 Candidatus Aminicenantia bacterium
GGAGGAGCTTGCGGACCATGCCTTTGCTGTACGTCCCGACCTTGTCGGCCAGGCGCGCCCCCAGGCCGGTGATTTGCTCGGCCAGGGCGATGAACTCCTGGGCCTTGCTTGGCGTATCGGCGTAAAAGCTGGCCATGAACTTCAGATAATCCCGCCCCTTCAGGTTCCGGTACGCCCCAGCCTCCTCGGGCAGATAGCTGATACGCTCGCGAAATTTTTCGGGGTTCGTTTTCAGGTCGTATTCGAACAACCGGACCGTCCCGTCCGAGACCGAAAGAAGAGTCGCGACGATCCGTAGGGTCGTCGTCTTGCCCGCGCCGTTCGGGCCGATGAGAGCGAAGATCTCTCCCTGCCGGACCTCGAAATCGATGCCCTTGACGGCCTCGAGCTGGCCGTAGCGCTTCTTCAGTCCTTCGACTTTTAAAACTATGCTCATTCCCGTCTCCTTAATTGTCCCTTTATACTCCAGTCCGTTCGCCCCCGCAAGAGCTTCAGTTCTGACCGGGCAAGGCACGTTTGTCTTTCCCGAGCTTCTCGACCGCGTGCTCGATCGACTTCAGGAGGTCGAGCGGTTTGAGGGGTTTGGACACGTAATCATCCATTCCCGCGTTCAGGCATTTTTCCCGGTCGCCGGCCATCGCATGCGCCGTCATGGCTACGATCGGGAGATGTCCCTCCGTCTTCCGTTCGCGGAGGCGGATCTCGGCCGTGGCTTGGAAGCCGTCCATGTTCGGCATCTGGACGTCCATCAGGACGACATCGAAGACACCCTGGTCCAGGGCGGCCAGGGCTTCTTCGCCGTTGCCGACGACGGTCACCCGGTGGCCCCGATTCTCGAGGATCCGGACGGCGAGTTTCTGATTGACGACGTTATCCTCGGCGAGAAGGATCGAATAGCGGGCGCGCGTCTGAAGGATCGAATGGCGTGTGATCAACGGCGCTTCCCCGCTTTTCTCCGTTTCCGTTCCGAGGGCGAGCAGGATGGCGTCGAAGAGAAGGGACTGTTTGACCGGCTTCGTCAGATAAGCCGTCAGGCCGAGTTCCCGGCAGCGCGCCGAATCTCCCCGGAACCCGGCTGAGCTCAGCATCATAATCACCGGGCTTCCGAAGTGCGCGGCTTTCTTGATCTCGGCGGCCAGCATGAACCCGTCCATCTCGGGCATGTTCGCGTCAGTGATGATGAGACGGAACGGGACGCCCAGCGTATAGGCATTTCGGAGAAGCCCCAGGGCGTGCGCCGCGCTTTCCGCCGAGGTCGGTTTGAGACCCCAATGCGTCAGCATATCGAAAAGGATCCTGCGGTTGGCGGCGTTGTCGTCCACGACCAGCACGGGCAAGTTCTTGAGGTCATTCACCCGGGCCGGGGCCGGCTCTTCCTCGGCTTTGGTTTGGAGACCCATGGAGATCGAGAAAAAGAACGTGCTGCCGCCGCCCGGCGCGCTTTCGACCCCGATCGTCCCGCCCATCAACTCGACGAGCTGCTTGGTGATCGCCAACCCGAGGCCCGTCCCGCCGTAAATCCGGGTCGTGGAGCTGTCGGCTTGGGTGAAGGGTTCGAAAATCATCCGGCGCTTTTCGGGCGGAATGCCGATGCCCGTGTCGCGGACGCCGAAACGCAGCCGGGCCCGGTCATCGGTCCGGTTTTCGACATCGACGGTGACGACGACTTCGCCCTTGTTTGTGAACTTGATCGCGTTGCTCAGAAGGTTCGTCAGGATCTGACGAAGCCGTCCCGGGTCGCCGGTCACCCGGTTGGGGGCGGTGGGCGGGATCTGATAAACGAGCTCCAGCTCTTTCTTTTCGGCGAGAAGGGCCATCCCCGAGACGATGGCATGAACGGTGTCCCGGAGGTTGAAGGGAATGGACTCGATGTCGATTCTTTTGGCTTCGATCTTGGAGAAATCGAGGATGTCGTTGATGACGTTCATCAGCGCGTCGGCCGAAGTCTTGACGGCCTCCAGATATTCCCGCTGGACCGGCGTCAACTCGGTCTCCAGGGCCATCTCGGTCATGCCGAAGATGCCGTTCATCGGCGTCCGGATCTCGTGGCTCATGTTGGCCAGGAACTCGCTCTTCGCCCGGTTGGCGGCTTCCGCCGCGGCCATCGCTTTTTTGAGCTCCGTGATGTCCGTGTAGACGGCCATGCCTCCGACGGGCTCGTTTCCGACGACGATCGGCGAGCTCGAAACGATCACGTTGAGCGGCGTCCCGTCCTTCCGATGGCGGATGGCCTCGGCCGGCTCGGGGCGCTGGCCGGCTAGGGTCAGGCGGGAGCGTTCGACCGCTTCGTTCTTGAACTCGGACTTGATGACGACATCGTCGATATTCCTCCCCAGGACTTCGTTCCGGTTCCAGGCGAACATTTTTTCCGCCCCGGGACTCCATTCGATGATTTTCCCGGCGGCGTCGGTCGCGACGATGGCGTTGGAGGAGTTGAACAGGACGCTCTCCAGGTATTTCTGGCGGCGGACGACTTCCTCCTCGGCTTTTTTCCGGACGACGACCTGATGTTGAAGCTCCGCCGTCCGCTCCTGGACCTTGCGCGCGAGCAGTGCGGTCCGGGCGCGTATCCCCTCCAGCCGTGTCCGGATCATTGCCGTCGCCGCGAGTCCGATGGCGAGCATGGCCAGTCCGAGGAACCACCACGTCTTCCAGAACGGCGGGACGACGCGGATCTTGACCGCAAGACCCTCATTGTTCCAGACGCCGTCGTTGTTCGAGGCCTTGACGCGGAACGTGTAGCGTCCGGCCGGAAGGTTCGTATAGCTGACGAACCGGCGGTCTTTGATATCGTTCCATTCTTTGTCGAAACCGTCCATTCGATACGCGTACCGGTTCTTCTCAGGCGCGACGAAATGAAGGGCAGCGAATTCGAAGGAGATGATGCGGTGCCGGTAGCTTAGGACGAGGTCGGTCGTTTCCGTGATCGACCGATCGAGAACGACCCGGCCGTCGATTTTTTGCCCGGCCAGGACGGGTTTGTTGAGGATCTGGAATTCGGTGATCACGATGGGAGGGATAAAAGGATTGTCCTGGATCCGGCTGGGGATGAAGCTGTTGAGGCCGTTCGTCCCGCCGAA
>JBGOYP010000355.1:0-3059 GCA_041479785.1 Candidatus Aminicenantia bacterium
AAGAAGCTCTAAGGTGGCTCGAAAAGGCCGTCGATGCCGGATGGCTGGACTATAATTATGCGTCGAGATACCCCTTGCTGGAAAATATTCGAAACGATGCGCAATTCAAGCGAATTATGGACGAGACAAAAGCCAAGGTCGCCGAGATGCGCCGGCGGGTCGAACAATTAGAAAAGGACACCCTTGCGGCGTCCGGCCGGCAATAGAAGTCTGGCCAATATCCGGTCCGTTTTCCGCGTGGCCTCTCTCCGCTTTTTTGGCTATAATAAACCCAAAGGAAGGAGTTGCCCATGAAACGAACCTCGATCGTCACGCTCGTTGTCGCGCTCGTCGCCGCGGCCGCCGGCTGTCTCCATCTGTTCCCTCCCCGTATCAACCTCGAACCCCTGGGGACCATTGGATTCATCCAGTTCCGGTCCGAGGCCAAGGGCAATATCGCCGAATACGTCACGCAGGTCTTTCTCGAGGTCCTGCTCAAGTCCCAGCCCGGAGCCCGAATCAAGGAGCTGGGCCGGGAGGATGATGTCCTGCGGGATATCGGGGCGGACAGGTTCACGCCCGACGCCCTGGAGACCTTGCGCAGCCGATTCAAAGTGGACTCCGTATTTCTCGGAACATTCGAAGTGTCGAACATCCGGCCCCGGGTTGACCTGGCCGCGATCATCACGACCCTCAGTGTTTCGGCCGACGTGGACGCGGTGCTCACGGCGCGTCTTCTTGATATCCGGGACGGCACGACGCTTTGGACGGACTCGGCGCGCGACCGCCAACCCATCGCCCAAGTGAGCGTCGTGAGAGGCGGGGGGATTTTCTTCGACGCCCGCGATCCGGAGCAGGCTTATGGGTCTCTCATCCGCGGGCTGGTCAATCGAACGACTCGCGACTTCCAATGGCGCTAGTTAAGAGCGAAGTTCGTCTGTAAAATTCACGTTTATCCGCGACCACGTCGTGGAAAAGCCTAAATCCCGTCTAGAAAAGGTAGGAGATCCCTCCGCCGATGAGGGGCGTCGTTTTCTTCCGGGTTCTGATGTGATAGGTGTAGGAGCGATATTCGAAGAGAATCCCCATCCGTTGCGTCAAGCGGACCTTCAATCCGCCTCCCACGTTTGCGACGCTGAACCCCGTCAGGGAAAATCCCAACCCTCCCGTGACGTAAGGGATGAACCTCCAGAGCGGAAGCTGGAGGGTGAGGTTTCCGCAGAGCGGAAATGCGTCCAGGATGATGGCGATGTTGGCCTCGGCCGAGACAAAGCGCCCCACGAGATACCATCCCAGGGATTTGAACATCCCGACCTGACCACCCGCGCTTCCGACAAGATTGAGCTCCATTTTGGACTTTTCCGCTTTGGCTTTTTCCGCGGCCCGCAAGACGGTCCCTCCGGCAAGGAGAAGGATGAGGACGAAAACAAGAAAGGTTTTTTTATTCATACCGTTCGACCCCGTTATCGCGCCTAATATATCGCGGGCTAATCGCCCCGTCAAGGACGAAAAGAGGCCTCGGCCGGACTATCGCGCTGGCGAAAACGGCGTCCGATGAGTCGAGCATGATTACTAAATCCCCCTCCCAAAAATAAAAAAGGGCGGAGAACCCTACCCGAGCTCCCCGCCCTTGTGTCTCCGAAAAAAAGACCGCTAAGCTAAATCAGCGGTCAATACCGGCCGCGGCCGTTACTGAGGGGATTTTTTTCTGCGAATCTGACGGCCAAACGACATTGACAGCGATCCACGGCCGGGAATTTCCTTATCTCGCAACGGGAAATTACGATTTCGAGTTTCGCGGAAGGGCTCGTTACGCAGCACGAAAAAGCAAACGCATATCCCTTTATTTAGAAATTATCCGCCGCAGCACGCCCCGAGGCGTGCTGTAAAGGGTTACATAAATAACGAGCCAATGCTTATTTTCCTGCCTTGACCTCGGCGGAATAAGCGGAGAGTCTCCCGAACTCATTGAATTTATAGCCTGAGTAAGCGATAAGGTATCCGACTCCCTCGAGCTTAAATTCCTGAGTCGAAATCATCCGCCGGCCGAAATCATCATAGGCAAGGCTGGTCTTGAAATCGGCCTCAAGCCCATCCGATGATTTAATAACCGCTCCCCCCATTCCTATCGGGGCAAAGCCCAGAAATCCTTTTATCTCGGTTCTAGCCCATTCCGCCAAGGTCAGGCTTTTGGAGGCTTTGCCGTCGATCTCGACGGAATACAGATAGGTTTCCGGCGTCGTCGGCTTGAGTGCAGAATTGGCGACGATTTTGATGCGTATGGCTTGATCACCGACGCTGATTTCTTCTTCATAGGCGGCGACATTACCGAATTGGTCATAGGTGATGCCTTTGAGATAAATGGACATCCCCGCCTTCGCTTGAAGAAAAATAGCCGGCTGATCTTCGGCAAAGCCCAAGACGACTTTCGGTTTTGGTCCGCCGGAGAATAAGGCAGGGCACAGTATTTCGCATAAAAGCGCATACGCCAATAATCGTCTTTTCATTAGACGCGTTACCTCCGTTTAAGCTAGCTAGCGGGGCTGAGTATATCCGGATAAACCAGTTGGGTCAACATTCATTGAAGGTTTCAAAATCCCCTGACATTCAATACTTATACAAGGCCCATCCTCCGCCTAATTGGCCCGGAGAAGCCCAGGTCATGCGAACCTTGCCACCCTTTCCATCATTTGCTTCAACAGTGATTTCACCGCGAAAGAGCGGGGTCGCATCTCACGAATGTCAAAGACGGAATGCGTTTTCTTGACATCGACCAGCGGCCCAGAATAACATTCTTTCGCGAGTGGGATCATTCTTACCGAGTTAAGCGGGAAGGAACGCTCGATAACACGAAAATCCAAAGGGCTTTATCGAGCTGCGGATCATCTGAAAAAAGGAGGGCGGGATTATGCGAAGGATGAAGATCATGATGGTCGTGGTCGCGTGTATCATCGCCCTGGCCGGTTGTTCTTCGCCTCCCCGCCAAGAGCTGGCCGATGCGGAGCAGGCGCTCCGGGCGGCCGAGTCGGCAGGCGCGGAGATGTTCGCCCGGGAGGCGTTTCGGACGGCCTCCGAGACTT
>JBGOYP010000356.1:0-3044 GCA_041479785.1 Candidatus Aminicenantia bacterium
ATCGCGTTCCGCTGCTATGACCCCGAGCCGGGCAAGATCCGGGCCCATCTCATGGACCGCGACTCCATCGACACGTTCATCCAGGACGACCATATCAGCTTCATGCTCGACACGTTCAACGACGAGCGTCGCGCCTTTCAGTTCCGTGTCAATCCCCTGGGCGTCCAGGCCGATGCGGCCTTCAGCGAACTCGACGGCATCGAAGATTTCTCCTGGGACGCCATTTGGGAATCGGCCGGAAAAATCACGGACTTCGGATATACGGTCGAGGTCGCGATCCCGTTTAACCAACTTCGGTTCCCCAAAGGCGGTCTCGTCCAAACCTGGGGCTTCGAGGCGGACCGCTCGTACCCTCGCAACGTCCGTCACCGTATGAGTACCCATGTCCGAGACCGCAATCTCAACTGCCTCCTCTGCCAATTCAATAAGGTCATAGGATTCCAAGGGATCTCGCCGGGAAGCAATCTGCAGTTCACGCCGACCGTAACCGTAAACCGGACGGATGAGCGCCCGGAATTTCCCGCCGGCCCCATGAACAACGGACCCTTCAAGGCCGAAGCGGGCCTGACCGCCCGCTGGGGCGTCACTCCCAACATCATCCTCAACGCTACAGCAAACCCCGATTTTTCCCAAGTCGAGGCCGATGCCGCCCAGCTCGACGTGAACACGCGCTTCGCCCTTTTCTACCCGGAAAAACGGCCATTCTTTCTCGAAGGCGCCGACTTCTTCGCGACGCCATACCAGGCCGTGTTCACCCGGACCGTGGCCGACCCCTTGTGGGGCGGAAAAATAACAGGCAAGGCCGGCCGCAGCGCCTTCGGCTTTTACAGCGCCCAGGACCAAATCAATAATCTCCTCTTTCCCGCCAACCAGGGGTCAGATTCGGCGTCACTTGACAGCAACGTCTACAGCGCCGCGTTCCGATACCGCTATGACATTGGCAGCGGCTCGACCTTGGGGGCGCTCTATGCGGGACGCGTCAGCGAAAATTATTATAACCATACGGCCGGCGTGGACGGCTTCCTCCGGCTGGGGTCCAAGGACCAAGTCATCTTTCAATATCTGCGGTCCGAAACGCGCTATCCCGACGATTTGGCCTTGAGCTATGGCCAGAGCGAGGGCTCCTTCGCGGGCAACGTGTTTGGCGCTCAGTATATACACCGGACGCGTAACCTGATGTACTACGCGGCCTACGACGACACCGACCGCGGATTTCGCGCCGATTCCGGGTTCATGCCGCGCGTGGATGTCCGGACGATCGACCTCGAGACGGATTATTTCGTATACGGACTCCGGGCCGGCGGGAAGTCGGGACGCTGGTTCGACCAGCTGCGCTTCTGGGTCCGCGGTTATCGAACGACGGATCATTCGGGCCGGATGACCGACTCCCGCCTGGCTTTCGGAAGTCTTTACCAGGGGCCGCTGCAAAGCGCGGTCACCCTCATCGGCCGCTGGAACCAGGAGTACTATGACGGCAAAACGTACGACGTCAGCGACGTGATACTCAACATCGGGCTAAAACCCGCGGGAGGGCTCCGGCTCGACCTCACGGCCAACCTCGCCGGGGCCATCGATTACCTGAACTCCCGTTCGGCCCGCGCCCTGCGCATCCTGCCCGAGGCCGAATTCGCCATCGGGCCCCATATCAATTTCAACCTGTCCCATAGCTTCGAACGCCTCGACAACGAGGGCCAAAGGATCTATACGGCCAACATCCTTCAAGGCCGGGCGATCTATAATTTCAACACCCGCTGCTTCCTCCGCATAATTGTCCAGTACCGTGACGTGCAGCGCGACCCGGCCATGTACGGCGTACCCGTGGACGCCCGGTCGAATAGCCTCTTCACCCAATGCTTGTTCTCCTACAAACTGAATCCGCAGACCGTGCTCTTCCTCGGGTATTCCGACAACGGCCTGGGCAGCCAAGACCTCGACCTGACGCGAACCGACCGGACCTTTTTCCTCAAGATCGGCTACGCCCTCGTTCTTTAAAAACGGCTCGGGGCGTGCCGCTCGCCCGGGGGAAGAAATGAGTCCCTGCTCTAGGGAAGGTTCCGAGAGACATGCGCAGAGCCTTCTTCTAACCCACCGATTATTAGCCGAGGACATGCCTGGAGGGAACGAAGCGACCATCAAAAGTTTAGCCCCCGGCGGCTCCATTTTCGAGGAGATTCGACGCTGATGTCTGAGCCTTTCTGAAGGCGAGTTCAGCGTCGCCGATGAAAATGGAGAATCCGCCGGCGTTAAGAACTTTTGAAGGAGCGAGTCCATCCGGGCGTGTCCTCTGCCCCGAGCCCTCCGAGTTGATTTGCAGGCGGATTTGCGTATAATGATTTGTTTGATACGGTTTGTCGGGGCCGGTCCATCGGCGGCCCCGGACGAAGGACAACATCGATGAATATTTTTCGCATATTAAAAGTGTCGATGCGGGCATTGACGCGGAACAAGATGCGGACGTTTCTGACCGCGCTGGGGATCATCATCGGCGTGGGGTCGGTCATCGCCATGGTGAGCATCGGGGCGGGAGCCCGGGCCGCCATTCAGAACCGGTTCAATGCCATGGGGTCGAACCTCCTCTTCGTCCGTCCGGGGAGCATGAGCATGGGCGGCGTACGGACGGGCTTCGGCGGCCGGACGACACTGAAGATCGGTGACGTCGAAGCTATCGAGGCGGAATGCCCCACGGTCAAGGGCACGTCGCCCAACATCAACACGTCCGTCCAGGTAATTTATGGAAACAAAAACTGGCGGACGAACGTCCAGGGCGTCAGCGAAAAATATCCGGAAATCCGGAAATGGGAGATGCAGGAAGGGACGTTCTTCGACGAAGAGCAGCTCCAATCTGGGGAAAAGGTCTGCGTCTTGGGCGTCCAAGTCCGGCAGTATCTCTTCGAAAACGACGACGCTATCGGCAAGGTCATCCGCATCCGGAGGGTGCCGTTCACGGTTATCGGCGTCTTGAAATCCAAAGGCCAGACAGGCGGGATGGGCAGCCGCGACGACTTGATCTGCGTGCCCTACACGACGAGCAGGCGTCTCGTCCG
>JBGOYP010000357.1:0-3038 GCA_041479785.1 Candidatus Aminicenantia bacterium
CTTCATCCACCGGGGAGACTTGGCGGACCCGACGTCGCTCTATCGGATCATCCAGGCGGTCCGGCCCCGGGAGATCTACAACGAAGCCGACCAGGATCACGTCAGCTGGAGCTACGACATGGTCGGCTATTCCGCGGACGTCACCGGGGCGGCCGTCGGCCGCATCCTGGAGATCATCAAACAGGTCGACCCCCGCATTCGCTATTTCCAACCGTGCACGTCCAACATGTTCGGCAAGACGGACATCTCGCCGCAAACGGAAACGACCCCTTTTGACCCGCGCAGCCCCTACGCCTGCGCCAAAGTCTTCGCCTATTATCTGGTCCGGTATTACCGCGAATCCTACGGGATCTTCGCCTCGGCGGGCATTTTTTACAACCATGAGTCGCCGCGGCGAACCGAAGAATACGTAACCCGAAAAATCACAAAATCCGTAGCCCGCATCGTCGCCGGCAAGCAAGACATGTTGACGCTCGGCGATACGAGCGCCCGGATCGATTGGGGCTACGCCCGGGAATATATGGAAGCCGCGTGGAATATCCTCCAGCTCGACCGGCCGGACGATTTCATCCTTGCCACCGGAGAGACGCACTCCGTCAAGGAATTCGTGGACGAGGCGTTCCGGTTGGCCAAGCTGAACCCCGAGGATCATGTCGTCACGGACAAAAGCCTGATTCGGCCCACGCAAACGAGCCCCCTCGTTGGAGACACAAGCAAAGCTCGAAACGCCTTCGGATTTACCCCCAAATACAAATTCAAGGAGATTGTCCGGCTGATGCTCGAGGCCGATCTTCGGGCCGAAGGGACCCGCTAAGCTCTCAGGGAAACCACGTATGGATGACGTCGTCGCATCGCAGTCCGTTCAGCTCTGCCGGGCGCTCGGCTGCGTGACTATCGCGCCGAGAAAGAGCCTCGGGGAAGCCCTGCGCCTTGATGGAGAGGTATCGTTTTGGGACGTCGTTTCGACATTCCTTACGCTCTACCGATTTCCGCGCCTGTTCCCTTCCGTGCCCGGAAGCCACTCCGTCAAACGCTTGACGAATTCCCGCCTTCGTCCCCTCCGCGGAATCGCGGCCAGGTTGAAAGACGTTCTCGTTCGGATCCCAAGGGGAAAGCAAGCCTGCGCAGATTGGCCGCTCACGAAGATGAACGTCGTATTCGTGGGATTCATGAAGACGTTCTATCGCGACGTCTTGAGTCCTGTCGCGGACCTGCTCGTCCAGGGCGACGCGTCGGCCGTCGTGATCGGCCAAACGGCGGAGCCGGACAGGGGCTTGCCCATCTCGACGAATCTGAGATTCCATTCTCTTTGGGACCATTGGGACGATGAGGCGACGTTCCGAGCAAGGATGATGTCCCGGCGCCTGAGTGAGACTCGGAACGCCTTCGCCCGGATAAACTTGGCCGCCGAGTTCGAGCGAACGCTGTCCTTCCCTGTCGCGACGTCTGCTCTTAAAAGCGAATTGTCCTGGCTTTTTCGGCGCGAATTTATCCGTCTCATCCCCTTCTTGGTCGCCGCGCGCCATATCCTGGAACGGCATCGTCCCGCTCTCATTATCTCGGCCGACGATGCTGATCCGCGATGCCGCGTTTTTTCTCTTCTCGGAAAAACGCTCGGCATCCCGTCTCTACTCGTCCAGCAGGGTTTGACAAGCCGGGCCTATCCCGAATGGGTCTTCTTCTCGCACGACTGCGTAGCCGCTATAGGAGAGCGATCGAGGAATGATATGATCGCCCAAGGCATACCGCCAGAAAACATCCTCGTCACGGGCCATCCCGGCTTCGACCGTCTCGTCGATGTCGATCCGGATACCCGGGCAAAAGCCAGGTCGGCCTTCGGCCTCGCTGGCGATCAAAAAATGATCCTATTCGCGTCTCAACCCTATTACATCGGCGTCTTCGATTCCCCGCAAATACGTCGCACCATGATCGACGCTGTTGTTCGAGCAGCGGACTCTCAACCGGCATCGGTCCTGGTCATCAAGCCCCATCCGGGAGAGCGGACCGCGGGCTTCCGGCGCCTCGTCCGCCGGTATTCGCGAACGCGACTCGCCGGGAAGACCGCGGAGATGGCGACATTGATCAAGGCCTGTGACGTGCTCATCACATTCTATTCGACATCGGCCCTGGAAGCTCTTTACGCCGGCAAGCCGGTCATAAACGTCGACTTTCCGAAGAGCGGCGGGTCGAAGATCTATACCCTAAGCGGCGCGACCTGGACGGCGCGCTCCGAAGAAGATATCGCCGGATACATCGCGCGGCTGACCTCGGGAAAAACGGACGAACTGACGGAAGCCCAAGAAAACGCTCGGCTGAAGTTTTTAAGCGAAATGACGGGCGCGCCCGACGGAAAGGCCACGGAGCGCGTCACCCAAGCTGTTATGGAGCTCGTCCGGCCCTAGCCGGCATCCCCCATGGCTGAAGTGTTGACTCTCTATCTCATCCTGGCCATTCTCCTTCTTGTTTTTATTGCCGTGAAAAGCGACCAAGCCTGGATTCTCATTCTCTTGCTCCTTCTGCCCATTCGGGATTTCAGACTGGCGAGCCTGTTCGGCGGGAGTTCGCTTAAGATCGGGGACATCTTCGTCGGCGTGATATTTGTGGTCTGGCTGGCGAGAGACGTTTTTCAAGAAAAACGCACGAAAATCATAAAATCGAACCTGGATATTTTCATCCTCGCTTTGTTGGCTTTTTATGCCATTGCCCTGTTCTGGTCCCTCAACGTCAACCTGGGCCTCGTCCGCGTCGTGAAACTGGCGCGCAATTACGGCCTCTATATCCTGATCCGGGAAATCTTCTCGAAGGATTTCATCGGCAGTTATAAGAAAACCGTATTCTCCTATATCCTGACGTCCGTCGTCATCTCCGTTGTTTTTTTTATATCGGCCGGGATTGAGACCCTCCCCAATCTGTTCGCTCTCAGTCAAAAAGCCTCCATCTCGTCCGTGGACCTCCTCCCCATAAGGTCCATTCAAACGGGCGGGGGGTTCTTGATCAACGGCCCGCAAATCTGGCTGTCGCTCGCCGCCTGCCTAGTC
>JBGOYP010000358.1:0-3037 GCA_041479785.1 Candidatus Aminicenantia bacterium
CAGGGCGGCCGAAGAGATCGAAACCGCCTGTCCGTCCTTGATGCGCTCGGTCAAATATTCGACTTCGACCCCTCCCGGACCGAGCGATATGACCGGGCCGAACTCGCGCGAATTGCGGACCCCGACCAGGAGCTCCGTGCCAAAGCCGAATTTTTCATAATCCACGTTCTCGCAGACGAGAACGCCGCGGATGTCGCCGCGGACGGTCTCGGCCGAGACACCGGCCCCAGGCCCCGCTTTTTCGAATTTCTTCGTCCAGCTCAGATAACGTTCGGGGACGGCGGCCAATATGGCCTTGATGCCGGCGTTGACGGCCGCTGGGCTGTTGCGAACGAATATCACGCCGCCGATGTCGGTCTTGTGCTGAATGAGAGGCGCCGTCACCTTGAGGACCAGCTCGGCCGAGGCCAACCCGGCCAGGTCGGTCTTCGTGACGCGGCGGCCTTTGGGAATGAACCGGAATTTCGGCGTCGCCAGGCCGGCGGCCGCGAGCATGGCGTAGACCTCGTGTTCGAAGAGGGACAGGCGGCCGTCGTTTTCAGCCTTGGCGAAAATGCGGTCGATGGTCTTAAAGGCGGTCGGCATAGCGTCTATCCGGCGGCCTTCCGGCCGAGTTCGAAGGCCCGGAGGTTCGGTTCCAGAACCTTTTCCCCCCGCGGCGCGAACAGCACGCGAATGAATTCCACAAGACTTTCCGGTTTGACGATGAGATATTTGGACGCCGCGCCGAGCATTACGGTGTTCTGCGCCCGGCTCGTGCCGGCCGCCTTGGCCAGGGCTTCGGAGTCGACAATGACGCTCCCTTCGAATTTCCTTATCCGTTCGAGGACGCTCTCCTGGAGCGGATAATCGGGGATGTTGACGAAAGGCGAGCTCGAGGTCACGATCCGGCCCCGGGGATGAAGATAATCCACGTAACGGAGCGCTTCGAGCGGCTCGACGCTCAGGACGAGGTCCGCCTCGCCGCGCGGAATGAGGTCGCTCCAGATCTTGTTCTTGGATAGCCGGAGGTGCGACTGGACGGCGCCGCCGCGCTGGGCCATGCCGTGGACCTCGGCCTGCTTGATCGCGAAACCTTCCTTAAGCGCGGCATTGTCGATGATGAACGCGATCGACAGGATGCCCTGGCCGCCGACCCCGGCCAGGATGATGTCCTGCTTGAGGCTCGAGCTCATTCGGCCCTCCTGTTCTTCTTCTTGGCCTCTTCGAGGCATTCCCGGACGGCGACGATCACGGACAACCCCGGATACGCGATCTCGTCCTTGAGCGTCCGGACGTTCTGGGCGTGGAATTTCGGGAGCGGGGTGATGACCCGGATGTGGTCTTTCGCCACGCCGACGCCTTCGATGATCCGGAGCAGCCGTTCGCCCGTGGCGAAACTCGGCTGGCCGCCGGTCATGGCCACCGTGCCGTTGTCGAGGACGATCAAGACCATGTTCGTGTTGAAGGCCGCGGCGCTCAGGAGGGGCGTGATGCCCGAATGGCCGAAGGTCGAATCGCCGATGACGGCCACGGCGGGATGAATCCCCGCTTCGGCCGCGCCCTTGGCCATGCCGACGCTCGCGCCCATGCAGACGCACGTATCGACGGCGCTGTAAGGCGGAAACCAGCCGAGCGTGTAGCAGCCGATGTCGCTGAAGACCGTCGCCGTCTCGACGCCGTCGAGGGCGTCATTTAAGGCCTTAAGCGTGTCGGCGTGCGGACAACCGACGCAAAGCTGCGGCGGCCGCCCGGCGAGCTTGAAATCGGCAAGCGCCTGGCGTTCGCGCGGCGGCTCATGGAGAGCGGCCCGGACGGTTTCGGGCGTGAGCTCCCCGGCCAGAGGCAGGTCCCCGCTGAGCCTACCCAGGACGGTCTTGCCGTGGATGCCGAACATCCCTTTCACCGCCCGTTCGATCAGGGGATAGCCTTCCTCGACGACGAGGACGGTCCCGACATGCTCGACCAGCCGCCGGATGAGCGACTCGGGAAGCGGGTAGGCCGAAATTTTGAGGACAGGGGGCGGAGACGCGGCGCCCCGCAGGTTTTCCATGACATAGTTATATCCGATGCCCGAAGCGATGATCCCGAGCGTCCGGCCGCCGGAGTTCATTTCGAGCCGGTTGAAGGGCGTGGTTTCGGAATGCCGGACGAACGCGGCCTGCTGGTCCAGGACTTTTTTGAACAGGACGCGGGCGTTCGTCGGAAGAAGGGTCCAGCACTCCCGGGCGCCGGGCTTGAGCGAATTCTTCGGCCGCGACTCGCGCGTTTCGACGCCGCCGCGGCTGTGCGAAAGCCGCGTCGTCAGCCGAAGCATGACCGGGATGCTCATGTTCTCGGACAGGTCGTAGGCCTCGCGCGTCAGGTCATACGCTTCCTGGTGGTCGGCCGGTTCGAAGCAAGGGATCTGGGCGAATTGGGCGAAAAACCGGCTGTCCTGCTCATTTTGAGAGCTGTGCATGCTCGGGTCGTCCGCGGCGACGACGACAAACCCGCCGTTGGCCCCCGTGAGAGAGGCGCTCATGAAGGGGTCGGCGGCGACGTTCAGCCCGACATGCTTCATGGACACCAAAGCCCGCTTTCCGGCGAACGACGTCCCGAGGGCTTCTTCGAAGGCCGTTTTTTCGTTCACCGACCAGGCCGCCGTGAACAACGACCCACCCTTGGAAACGCGGATGAGGTATTCCATGACCTCCGTGGCGGGCGTTCCGGGATAGGAGTATCCCGCGCTGAGCCCCGCGTGAACGGCGCCGAGGGCGACGGCTTCGTCGCCGAGCAAAATCTCTTTCGCCATGGGGTGATTCCTTCAGGTTTATAAGAAAAACTAGCATACAATCCCGCAGGAGAAGAGTCAATACAAAGGGGATCGGGCCGAATTCCAACTATTTCGATAATTCCTATAAATTTATGTTGAAAAAGCCTCGATTCTGGGCTAACATAGTGGCGGTTCACAAGTTACGCCTAACTTGAGGAAGGAGTTCGGCATGATCAAGCTTTCCACAAAGGGACGCTACGGAACGCGTCTGATGCTCAACCTGGCCCGTCATAACAAGACCAG
>JBGOYP010000359.1:0-3027 GCA_041479785.1 Candidatus Aminicenantia bacterium
CGCTGGAGGAAGTCGGGGTCGAGCCCCGGCGGCGGAGCTATTCTCTGGGCGAGCTGGATCACCTCATTCTCGTCGCATCCTGCTTCGTTCAGACGCCGCCGCATCCCGTCGAGCCGGTCGTCGTAGGCGCCCATCCCCGACGTCGATGAGATCAGGCCGTTGATGGTGTAGCCGAGCGTTTGCATCTCCTGAGCGAACGGCGGGCAGGTCCCGTGGAGGAGGATGATTTTGTTGCGCAGCTGGAGGATCTGGGGAACGACCAGGTCGAGCTGCTTGCCGAACTCGACGGCCGATTTGAAACAGTAGGCGACGATTCCGTTCTGGCAGATGTCCGAAGCCCGGTCGCTGACTTCTTTGTTGAACTTGTTGGCGTAGGCCATGAACAGGGTGTATTGGCTCCTCGCTCTCGACGTCAAATCGTTCAGGTTCGAGAACATCGTCTGGGCGCTGGCCGTCCGGCAATCCTCCTGGAGGTTCGCGTCCTTGAGAATGTCCTGCAAGGCGTCATCGACCTTCCCCGGCTTCGCGCCCGGCGGGGGTACCGTTTTCGGGGGGACTTTGGCGGGCTTCTGCTCGGCCGGGTTGACGGCCACGACCGTGATGGTAGCCTGATTGCTCGTGAGTTCGTTGTTGGCTCGTCCCGTGAGGGTGAACGTTCCGGTTTGGGTTCCGGTGAATTTATCCTGGCCTATGGAGACTATCGTATTGTCTTCATACTGCTCGGCGATGTCGAACGTCGCGGTCTCGCCGACGGCGATGGTCTTGGTTATAGGGAGGATGATTAAGGCGACGCGGTTTTTCTCCCGGACGATAACGGTCGCCGGTTGAACGTTCCCGGGATAGGGGGTCGACGCGGCGCTGATCGTGAACGTTCCGCCCTTCGGGCTGCTGAACGCCTTGGCCGGCTTGACCTCGGACTGGTCAGTGATGTCCTCGTCGAATTCGTCGACGAACGACGCCTTGACTCGGAAATTGACGAATTGTCCTTTGTTGACCCGGCTCGACGGCGGTTCCAGCCACATTTTGCTGAGTTGACGGACGTAAACCACCGCGCAGTTGAGGGTCGGTTGCCCGCGATAGGCTCCCGACACGGTGAACGCGCCCGGCTGCTTGCCCGTGTACGTCCGGGTGCCGACCTTCTCCGTCGAGTTATCCTCGAAGAGCTCGACGATGTCGTAGGTCGCGGTCTGGCCGACGATGATCTTCTGGGAGTTCGGCTCGATCCTCACGGCGATCCTCTTCTTCGGCCGGACGGTCACGGTCGCCGGCCGGATCGTCCCCTCGTAATACTTCGTCGTTCCGCTGACGGTGAACGTCCCGCTCTTATCGCTATTGAAAAATCGCGACGGATTGAATTCGACGTTAGGGGTGATTTCCATCTTCCGGCCGTCCTCAAGCAAGGCGTAAGCGCGGAGGCCGAAGCTCTCGTCCTTGTTGACGATCTTATCCGGGGGCTCGATCCACATCTCCTTGACTTTTTTCCGAACGATCTCCTTGGGCCCGACATAGATCGTCCCCGTCGCCGAGTTCCCGTTGGCGTCGTAAACGGTCACGGAGATCGTCGACGCCGCGAGAAGCTTCTTCTGGTCGCGGTAGGACGAATCGAGGTAGTTCGTCGTGAATTGCTCTCCGTCGATGTCCCAGACGTATCGATAGCGGGTATTATCTGCGCCTCCTCCGGCCGTGGTCACCCAAGCCCGGATGGGATTCGTATCGGCAATCGAGAGGTTCCATTCGCCCTTCTCGCCGAGCGGGACGGTTGTGTTTTGGATCCCCATGGCTCGGATCCTCATGACGCCGTCGATGGTAATTACGACCTGGCCGCCCTCGACGACCGGGAAATTGCCGTTGGCGTCGGGCTTATTGGCGATCGCTTCATACCAGATCGTCCCGGATCCCGCCCAAAAGTTATCCCGGGAGTAGTATTCCTGGGGAATGGTCCAGGCAAACGTATAGACGCCCGAGGGCTCGTAAGGAAGAGAAACGACCCGATAATTTTCGACGTACCCGGTCGGCTCCGGAGTCTTCGGTTCATCGAGGTGCAGGTCGACACGTGAAACGTTCGCCCGCTGCCTGTTCGGCAGCTGGACCGTAATGAGGATCGTCCGGCCGGCCTGGCCGACCATCGGGTTGGCCGTGATCGTTGCGGAATGATGCCAGATCTCCGGGTATCGGGCTTTTTCTGGGATAATGGTTTTATCATACGCCGTGATAGGGTCGGTGATGTAGTTGCCTTCGAGGGGGATCATATATTCTTCCCAATCGGAAAACGTTTGGATGCGGAAGGTCAGAGATCCTCCCTTCCCCCAGGCATAGATGGTGAAGGCTTGGACGATATCTTTTTCGCAGCCTTCGCAGCGGGCCGGTGTCTTGGGGGTCACGATTTCCCTTCCGAATATGGGGGGGCCGTCAAAAAAGACCCAGGTCCATCGCTCCGGCATTCCGGAGACAGCTCCTTTCGCGATCCGGACCCAGGTGATGCCGGGCGCCGCGTCAAGGTAGATCCTGTTCACCCAAGCGGACGGGCCGATGACCATCATGCTGTCGCCCTTCATGGTCCAGGGGGTCGACATGACCAATTGAGGATTATGCGTTTGCCGTTGTTGGGCGGCGCCGGGGGGGAGAAGGACCAAGCCGGTGACGACGAGAGCGCCGAACGCGGCACTCAACAGGATAACCGTTTTTGTCAATTGACGATGGTTGCTCATGTTCGCCTCTCAATTGTAATGAAATCGGACGCCGATGAGGAACGTGAAGCGGTTGTTTTGGATCATGGGATTGATGCTGAGCTTCGCCGTCATGTCGGTCTTGATGACGTAGTAGTTCAACCGGCCGATGAGCTCGAGCATGGGGAGGACAGGATACGAAATCGACGAGTTGAGCTGGAACGTGGTCGGGTTCCGGGTGAAGAGATCGCCTTCCTTCACCTCGCCCGTATTCTGGTCGATGGACACTTCGTTGTTATAAACGAAGCCGTATTCGTACGCGCCGCTCAGATTCAACGAGCCGCCGTTCGGCAGGGCGATC
>JBGOYP010000360.1:0-3022 GCA_041479785.1 Candidatus Aminicenantia bacterium
AATGCGACTTCGGGCGATTGCCGGATAAGATCGCGTATTCGCCCCGCGACGGCGGCCGATTCCTCGATGGCCGTCCCCGGCGTCAGGGCGGCCCGGATCCAGACCACCCCTTCGTCGAGCTGGGGAAGGAATTCGGTTCCCAGCCGTCCGCTAAGCCAGACCGTGCCGAGAGTAAAGACCAACATGACCAAAGCGATGATAGCCGCCCGCCGGAGGGCGATCCGGAGCAGGCGGTCATAGCGCGGGGCGAACCAAGCGAACAGCCGGTTGGTCCGGATTTTCGCGCGTCCGGCGAAAACGTAGGTGGCCAGGACCGGGACGAGGGTCATCGTCAGCACAAGGGCCCCGACCAGCGCGTAGCAGACGGTGTAGGCCATGGGCGTGAACAACCTCCGCTCCACGCGTTCCAGCCCGAATAAGGGGATATAGGCGGAAATGATGATGAGGACCGAGACGAAGACGGGCTTCTCCATGCCCCCGGCGGCGTCCCGGATGATGTCGAGCGGGCGCAGGCTCATGTCCTTCCCCCGGCGTTCGGCCAAGGTCCGCATCATGTGAACAACCATGACCAGCGTTCCGTCGATGATGATTCCGAAGTCGAGGGCGCCCAGACTCAGGAGATTGGCCGGAATTCCCGAGGCGTGCATGCAGATGAAGGCGAAGAGAAGTGAAAGCGGGATCGTGACTGCGGCCATCAGCGCCGCCGGCAGAGAGCCGAGGAACAGAAGGAGCACGGCGAGGACGATGCAGAAGCCCTCGGCGAGGGTCTTGCTCACAGTGTGGAGCGTGTGGTTCACAAGCTCGGTGCGGTCATAGATGGGACGGATCCGCATGCCGCCTGGCAAGGTTTTGTTCAATTCCTCCACGGCCTGCCGGACGCCTTGAAGGACTTCGCTGGGGTTCTCCCCCCGCCGCATCACCGCGACGCCTTCCACGCCGCCCGTCGCGCCGTCCAGCCCGAAAATGCCGGTCCGCGGCGCGGCCCCGATCCGGACGGTCCCGATGTCCCGGACGAAGACCGGCACGCCGTCGGCGGAGGCCACCACCACGCGCTCCAGGTCGCCGACGGAACGGAGCAGACCCACGCCCCGGACGACCATGGACTGCTGGCCGTTTCCGACCAAGGCTCCGCCCGCGTTTTGGTTATTGGCCCCGATCGTCTCGGCGATCCTCCGGATGGTCAGGCCGTAGCGGGTCAAGGCGAGAGGATCGATTTCGATCTGATATTGTTTGACCAGGCCGCCGAAGGCGAAGACGTCGCCGACGCCCGGCACTTGGAGCAACCGGGGTGCGATCACCCAGTCCTGAATCTCGCGGCGCTCGATCTCGTCCCGGTCGTCGGCGTCCACGACATAGCGGAAGAGCTCGCCGGAAGGCGTGGTCGGCGGGGCGAGGGTCGGGACGATCCCCTCGGGAAGATCGACGTCGTGCAATTTCTCGAGCACCGCCTGGCGGGCGAAGAAATCGTCGACGCCGTATTCAAACGTGATATCGACGACAGACAGCCCGAAGATCGTCCGCGACCGGCGCGAGATGGCGCGGGGGATGCTCTGTAGGGCGCGCTCGATGGGGACGGTGACTTGCTGTTCGATTTCCTCCGCGGCACGGCCCGAAACGAGCGTAATTACGGTGACCTGGGTTTCCGAGATGTCCGGATAGGCTTCGATCTTCAGCTGCCGGAAGGCCCAGATGCCCACGGCCGTCAGCAGGACGGCCAGCAGGACGACAATCACCCGCCGGCGCAGCGCGAAATGGAGAATGGCGGCCAGCATCTCAGCGGGCCTCGACGCCCGACAGGAGCATGACCCCGTCCACCACCACCCGGTCCCCGGCCTGGAGGCCCTTCAACACAGGCACGCGGTCGCCGCTGGCCGTCCCAAGGACGACCGGCACGCGCGTGAACGTCCCGGGAGCGCGTTCGACGTAGACGAAGCTTTCCCCACCGCGGCGCAGGATCGCCCGCGCCGGCACGACCGGCACGGATTGGGAGGCATGCGAATGGCGGATCGTCCCAAACATCTCCGGCCGGAATTTCCCCTGGGGATTGGTCAGTTCGGCCCGAACCTGGACCGCGCGCGTTTTCGGATCGAGAGTATCGGCGATCCGCTTGACCCGGGCGCTGAATATTTCTCCAGGGTAGGCGACTAATTCGACTTCGACGCTTTCCCCTAGGTCGATGAGGCGAATTGCGTTTTCCGGGACCGACGAGGTCACCCAGACCGTGCTCAAGTCCGCGACGGTCATCACCGAGGTCGTCGTGTCGTTGCGATATTCTCCGCCGGTGATCGAGACGTCGATGACCTTCCCCGCGAGCGGGGACTTGACCATCACCCGCTGTCCCCCTTCGTCGAGGCCTAGAATCTCGAGCCGCCGGCGGCAATGCTCGCGGGCCGCCTCGGTCTGGTCGAGAGCCGCCTGGGCCTGGACCAGCTCGTTTTCCGAGGCCAGAAGATCTTTCTTAGCAATCGCCTTATGATCGAAGAGCTCCGCTGCCCGGTCGCGATCCGCCTGGGCTTTGATCAACGCCGACCGCGTCTGGCTGACTGCGGCCTGGGACTGCCGGAATTCGGAAATGGCGGCGTCGGCGTCCGGACTGTCGATGGCGAATAGGATTTGGCCCACCGTCACATGATCGCCGATCCGGACGAGGACACCGTCGACGCGGCCCGGCACGGGCAACACGATCCGGCTCACGCGGCTGGGGTCGAATTCGATACGTCCCGGGGCGACGACCGTGTCCCCGGGAAGATTGGCCAGCGACACGCTCTCCACCCGGAGTTGTTTCAGCGCCGGCGAATCAGACGGGATCACGATCGTGGCCGACCCGTCCGGCGAAGCGTCCGCCGGAACGGGGCGGGATTTTGCGACGCCGGGCTCTTTTTTCGCGCAGCTGGCGGCGAAAACCAGAATGATGAGCAAGAAAATCGCGAATCCTTTTTTATTCAATTTGACCTCTTTGGAGAGAGTAGCCGACCGATTTTTCGAGGGCGGCGATCGTCACCCGATAGTTAAATAGGGCGTC
>JBGOYP010000361.1:0-3020 GCA_041479785.1 Candidatus Aminicenantia bacterium
GCCGCGAACTTCTGGCGGGCTTGGTGGGCCTGGCTCATCTGTTTCGTGGTCACGATCGTCGTCAGCCTGTTCACGAAAAAGAAGCCCGACGAGGAGTTGGTCGGCCTGGTCAAGGGGTTGACCCGGGAAACCGCGCTCGAGAAGCCGGTCTGGTATAAAAGGCCTGCCTTCTATGCCGTCTTGTCCCTCGTCATCTTCGTCCTGTTGAATATCTATTTCTGGTAACGAGGGAAGAAAGACATGGCCACGAACGTCAAAAAAATGAAGCCGATTTGGTTTTTCGTTGGAGTTATTCTGCAGGTCATGGGCGGCTTGATTTTTGGCATCAGCCTCTATGATTGGATTGCCGGCGTGGAGTCGAGAACCGTCCTGGCCAACCTCCATCCCGGCGTCTGGTGGGGCGGCCTGATGAGCCTGGCCGGCTTTGTTTTCGAGCTGAAGAATATAAATGCATCGATTGAATAACGGCTTTCTCCCGGAGCCGGCCGGACGGGTCGCCGCGCGCTTCCGGGAGCTATTTGGGGGCGAACCCTGCCTGGTCAGGTCGCCCGGCCGGGTCAATCTCATCGGCGAGCATACGGATTACAACGAAGGGTTCGTCCTTCCGGCCGCCATCGATAAAGCCATTTATTTCGCAGTCGGCGTGCGTCCGGGCGAGAGGGCTTTTCTCCATTCATTCGACCTCGGACAAAATCACGAATTTTCCCTGCGGCGGATCGAAAAAAGCGATAAGCACTGGCCGAATTACCTGATGGGAATCGTCGACCAGCTCGGCCGGGGCGGCTACCCGGTCGGCGGGTTCAATTGCGTCTTCGGCGGGGATATTCCGATCGCGGCCGGGATGTCTTCTTCGGCCGCGATCGAGGCTGGCCTCGCCTTCGGCCTGAATAAAATTTTCAGCCTCGGGCTCGAGCCCTTGGCTCTGGCCAAGTTGGCTCAAAAGGCCGAGAACGAGTTTGTCGGGGTTCGCTGCGGCATTATGGACATGTTCGTTAACATTTTCGGCCGGGCGCGGTCCGTCCTCAAGATCGATTGCCGCAGTCTGGATTACCGGTATTATCCGTTCGAGCGCGAGGACCTGCGCGTCGTTCTCTGCGATACGCGGGTCAAGCGGGAATTGGCGTCATCGGAATATAACGTCCGGCGCCGTCAATGCGAGGCGGGCGTGGCGCTGCTCGCGAAATACAACCCCGGCATTCGGAGCCTGCGCGACGTGACAACGGATATGCTTGAATCGCATAAAACGGAATTCGACCCCGTGATCTTAAGGCGGTGCGCTTATGTCCTAGCCGAGAACCGCCGGGTCGGGGACGCCTGCGCCGACCTTGAACGGAACGATTTCGCGGCGTTCGGCCGGCGGATGAATGCCTCGCACGACGGGTTGCGCGACGATTACGAAGTGAGCAGCCGCGAGCTCGACGTCCTCGTGGACGCCGCCCGCTCGGTCCGCGGCGTCCTCGGGGCTCGGATGATGGGCGCCGGATTCGGGGGGTGCACGATCACGCTGGCCGATGTCGGCGCCGTCGACCGCTTGCGCGAGACATGCGTCCGGGCGTATAAGAATCACTTCGGCCGGGAGCCGAAATTCCACATCAGCCGGTTGGAGTCGGGAACGGAAATCCTGGAACATTGAGATGTCCATCAAGAACACGATCCCTCCGCGCTTCCTTCCGGGAAACTCGAGGGACGGGGGATTCCTTATTTCATTCAAGAGGAGGTCTAATGCGTAAATCATTTGTGTGCCTGGCGTTGATGGCGTTCGGTCTCCTTGGGCTGGCCGGTCTCGGCCTGGCCCAGCTTACGACCGACGACTTCAACCAATTCACGTGGCGATGGGTCGGGCCCGTCAATTTTTCGGGCCGGATCACGGAATTCGCCGTCCCTCGCGGCCAGACGACGACGTACTACATCCTGACCGCGTCGGGGGGGCTGTGGAAAACGGAGGACAGCGGGACCCATTTCGAGCCCATTTTCGACAAGTACGGCAACATGAGCATGGGCTATATGGCGGTCGCGCCGTCCAACGCGAACATCCTTTATCTCGGAACGGGCGAGCCGATGCACGCCCGCTCGAGCACGCACGGCAACGGGATGTGGAAATCCACGGACGCCGGCAAGACATGGACGCATATCGGCCTGGAGAAGAGCTACTTCATCCCCAGGGTCGCGGTCGATTTCAAGAACCCCGATATCGTCTATGTCGCGGCCGAAGGCAAGCTCTACGACAACGAGATGGATTGCGAGCGCGGGCTCTATAAGAGCACCGACGGCGGCAAGACCTGGACGAACGTCTTTCCGGTCAAGGACCGGGGCGTGGCCGATTTTGCCATTGACCCCCGCAATTCGGACGTCGTAATCGCGGCGGCCTATAAAACGTTCCGCCGGGCCTGGACGTACATCGACCGGCAGCCGGGCAACCACCTTTACAAATCGACCGACGGCGGTAACACCTGGAAGAAGCTGACCAACGGCCTGCCGACCGACATCGACCTCGGCCGGACCGGCCTGGCTACCTTCGACAAAAACCCGAATATTCTCTACGCCCGCCTCGACGAGGAAGTCAGCCTGGGATTCAATCTGCGTGACGGCGTGGCCAATTTCCGGGCGCCTGCGGGTGTCGGCGGAGGAGGGGGCGGAGGATTCGGCGGCGCGGGATTGTTTACGGATGAATATACGCTCGCCAAATTCAAGACTTTTAAAATCAATCCCGAGGTCGCCAAGCTGGCGCCTAAATTCGTCCCGGTCACGGCCGAAAACGAAGCCGACCTGGTCAAGAAGCTCAACGAGGCCATTCAAGACAAGGATTTCCTGACCAAAACCGGAGTCGATGTGGCCAAGCTCAATGCCGCGGCCCGCAAGGCCCAGGCCAAGAACAAGGACCTCGTGGCCGCGATCGGCGAGGTCGAGGCGCTCCTGAAGCGGGAGGCCCCGAAGGCGGATTCGACCGAGGCCAAGGGCCGCGTCCAGATCGTCAACCGCCACGTCCTCGAGGTCCTCTACGCCGGCGTCCTCCGCAACCA
>JBGOYP010000362.1:0-3012 GCA_041479785.1 Candidatus Aminicenantia bacterium
CCGGGGCGCCCCGATCGGCGTCACCCTTTCTCCCCCCGCGCTAGGACGGGGTCCGAACGGCCTATCTCGGCTTCATAAAAGAATCTGGTCGGCGGAAAGTCAGAAAGTCGGTTGACCCGAAAACCTGATGAATGGTATAAAATCGGTGATTATTAAGAAGTTAGGAGTCGCCATGAGCCCGCTGACTTATAAAAAATCAGGCGTGAACATCGACGAATCGGACGGTTTTATCCGCTTGATCAAACCGCTGGTCAAAACGACGACCCGGCCCGAGGTCCTGGCCGGAATCGGCGGGTTCAGCGCTCTGGTCGCGCCGCGCCTGAAAGGGATGAAAACGCCCGTCCTCGTCTCGTCCACGGACGGCGTCGGGACGAAGCTCATGCTGGCCGACCTTCTTAAAAAATATGACACGGTCGGCATCGACCTCGTCGCGATGAGCGTGGACGACGTGATCATCACCGGGGCGGAGCCCCTCTTTTTCCTGGACTACATCGCCTGCGGAAAGCTCGACAAGAACATGATGGCCGACGTGATCAAGGGCATCGTCAAGGGCTGCCGGGAGGCAAATTGCGCCCTGGTCGGGGGCGAAACCGCGGAACTCCCCGGCCTGTACGCGAAGGGTCAGTGGGACCTGGCCGGGTTCTGCGTCGGCGTCGTGGATAAGAGCAAAATCATCGACGGCCGGCGCTGCCGTTCCGGAGACAAGGTCATCGGCCTGGCTTCGAGCGGACTCCACAGCAACGGATATTCGCTGGCGCGGAAGGTGTTTACGGAGAAGGAATTGAAGGGCGCGCTCGGGCGCGAGCTGCTCCGGCCGACTCGGATATACACGCGGGCGGTCCTTTCCGTCATGAAAAAAGTCCGGATCAAGGCGATGGCCCATATCACGGGCGGCGGTTTTTACGACAACATTCCGCGGGTCATTCCGGAAGGGCTGGGCGTTCGGGTTTGGAAAGCCGCGTGGCCCGTCCCGCCCATATTCCGGATGATTCAAGAGCGGGGCGGCATCACAGAACGCGAGATGTTCCGGACGTTCAACATGGGCATCGGCATGGCCGTCGTCGTCTCGGCGAGCGACGCCCGCCGGACATTGGCGCTCTTCCAAAAACTCGGCCAGAAGGCGTGGGTCATCGGCGAGCTTATCCCCGGCTCGCATACCGTCGTTATCTTTTAATAGAGAAGACCGCTTCGAATCGGCCTAAAACGCCGTAACGAGTCCCGTCAGGAAGCGATGGGCATCGCCGTTGAGATCGTGCGTGTATTCGGCGATCCATTTTAAATTCCGGCGCAGCAGGTAGTTCACATTGAACGTCAGGGTTTGATAATCCGTCTCAGCGAAGCAGGAATTTATACGATTATAGGCGACCGTAAAAAACGTTTTGCCCGCGTCTCCCCAAGGACTGAATACGGCCTCGGCGAGATAGGCGTCGGTCGAATGGCGTTCTTCCGTCGGCGCGAATTCGGCCCGGACAAAAAGCGGGTTTGAATCCGTCCGCTGGACATATTCGAACATGAACTCGACATAAGGGAGTCGGACGCGGAGGTCCGGCCCGAAATACGTAACGCTGTTGGTCGCCCCGCCCGTGCCTACTTCTTTACCGGCGTAGCCGATGAATCCGACCCGGATGTTGTCCTTCCAGAAGCTCTGGGCGGCGCGATAGATGAAGCTCTTGTATTTATCCGAGTCGAAGATGTCCTGGTCTTCGATGCCATTCCCGTTGACGACCTCGAGGACGACGTCCAGGCCGAATTTCGTCCCGTATCCGGCCATGAATCCTCGGTCGTAAGAGAGGTTGATCTTGCTCTCCCCGACCCGGAACTTGTAAATCGCATACTCCTCGAACGTCAGCCGGGTTTCGGTGGGCTTGATCGGGTCCGTGACCCGGAATTGCCCGAACGAAAACGAGAGCGGCGTGCCGAAGAGGTCGTGAAAATAGAGATAAGTGTCCTCCAGACCAGCGACCTTGCTGTCCTCGGTCATCAGAAAGTAGGTGTAGTAGGAGATATGCTCGGAGATGTTGCCGCCGCTCAGGATTTTCGCGGCGAACGGCGTCCGGAAGTCGCTCTTGACGGCCGCGTTGGGCGAGTACGATAAAAATCCGTCGACCCGGAGCGCCAGAGGCAATTCGCGCTGGAGGAGCAGCGTCTTGTCGCCCGTATCGACGGTCGCCCGCGGCGGTTCCTTATCGGGGATCCGGTAGCCGTTGTCCATGAATTGTTCGCCGAAGGCCTTGAGGCGGGGGATAGGAGCGTGGCAGATTTCACACGAATAGCCGTATTTGCGGGCGAACGCGGGAATGGTCGCGGCAGCCTGGGCGAGGGCGAGGACGGCCAGGCCGAGAATAATGCACTTTTTCATCATTGTCTCCTTGGGCGCGATTCTCTAAACCGCGCGGGGACTTGGGTCCGGGCTAATAGACGATTTTGACCTCGGCGTCGGCGGAATTTATCTCCTTGACGTCGGATTCCTCCGCTGGGACTTTCAAGAATTCCGCGACCGACTTCACGAGCAGGCGATAGTTCAGCTTGGCCTCGATCCGGAGCGTTCCTTCGGGAAGGTTCTGGGGAAGCGTCCAGGTGTACGTCTCGACCTTCGTTTCGCGCGGCCCGATCCGGTAATCGACGCCCAGCGAAGCCGTGTTCCACTGGCCGATGGTCAGCCGGCCCTTGGGGTCGAAGTAAGGCATCCGGAAGATCCTGTGGCCTTCTTCGAGGTCGTCCCGCTTGACGCCTTTGAAGTCGGGGAGCCCCATCATCATGTCGCCCATGTCCTGATAGGCGAGTTCGTTCGAGGTGATCGTGTATTCCTCGCCCTTGAATCCTTTTTTGTCTACGGGGAGCGTGTAGCGCGCGCCCTTTGCGTCCACGGCATGGACTTCGAGCCAGACCTGGCGGTCTTCGACCGAACCGGTCGGGATCTTGTGGCCGGCTTTGGCGTTATAGAGATGGACGGTGACGGTCATCTTCTCGCCGGGCGAAATCTCCTCGGCATCGGCATAGACCTTCATTTCG
>JBGOYP010000363.1:0-3012 GCA_041479785.1 Candidatus Aminicenantia bacterium
AGCGATATTCGTTTTACCCGCCGATGACCACGGTCCAGGGGCGGACGCGCCACTCGGTGATCAGGCCGTTTTTCACATAGGGGTCGTTGACGGCGAAATTCTCGGCCACTACCCGCCCCTCCCCCCGGAACACTAGCACGGCGCTGTCCGCCGGGTCGGCTAGGGCACCGGCCATTACCAGACCGCCGCGCTCTTGGGCGCGTTTCGCATAGGCCAAGTGCTCCTCTCGATACGGAGCGCGACGCTCGATGTAATTATCCACCGTCTTATAAAACATTATGTAATACATGACACCGTTATTCTTTCACTCGCGTCTTCCCGAGATTTCAGGCCTTGACCGGATAGCCTACCGTCTGGGCGAACAGGACGCGCTGCTCCGGCCGCAGGTTGAACTCTTTCGCCGTGTTCGTCTTATCGCAATTATGGAACCAAGCCGCCAAGCCTTGCGACGCGGCGAACAAATAGACGTTCGAGGCGATGAGGCCCGTCGCGACAAAATAATAAGACTTCTGGACTTCCGGATCACCAATGTTTCGGTCCGGTTGTCCTTCGATGACGTATTTCTTAAGGTCGACGACGTAAAAGATATTGACCGGAGCCGTCGCCGCGGCTCCCCGGCCGGACCGCGCCCGAAAATCTCCGGCGGCGACCGGCGCCAGCCGGTGAGGAACCGCCTCGTAGAGATAGACGCCCTGGGGCAGAGCGACATAGAGGTCGATTTCCTGCGAGTTGCTAGCCGAAGCGGCGGTTCGGCCCGGTTTTCCCCGCACTCCTTCCGGCCGGTTAACGCCGAAAGCCGCCCACAGGAGATTGGAGAGCAACTGCGGCGGCAACGGATCCGGACCGACGGTGCGAACGGTCCTCCGTTCCGGGATGGAAGCCAGCACGGACTTGCCGCCGTCCTTCTCGGGTTTCGGCAATAAAACCGGGTGCAGCTCTTCCTGGCCGAGGCTGATCTTAGAGACGCCCAGCGCGGCAAACGCCGGTAGGGCCGTCACTGCTTTCTTAACGAATGTTCTGCGTTTCAGGGATCCTCCTTTTGACGCAAGTGAACGGATAATTCCACCCTTAGTTGTCCCCCCAATATCCGTTCAGCGACAAGGCGAACATACTTTTAAAATCGCTGCATTGACAAAAGACCGTGTAGGAGATGCCGATAAACGCTCCCCGTTCGAGTTGAAATTTGAACTCCGGCTTGAAGAAAGTCCGGCCCGTCATCGAAAGCTCTTCGACATCGCAGTCTACGCAACTTGGAATCGAGCGGTCCACGGAAACGCCCATGACTCCGGCGTGGCAGGCGATCCAAAAGTGATAAAGCCCGTCCTTCGACCTGACCGGAATCGGAAGTTGGAGACCGGCCTGGGCATAATAAAAAAGCGGAGAAACGGCGCTTTTTTTCTCCCCGCCGGTCGTCAAATTGGTAAAGGGATTTTTATCCGATAGAAAGAGCAAGCCGAAGCCGACGCCGAGATCGACAATATCGAAGAACATGACGCCGCCGCCCATGCCAAACATAAAGCCCGAGCTCCCCGTCTCGAGTCGGCTGGCGGCCGAACTTTTCAACGTTGCCGCGCCGATGTCGAATAAGCCGATGAGATGGACGCGGCTTTTCTTGGGCGGTTCCGGGGCGGATTCCTGCCTGGACGCCGTAAGGTTAAAAGAAAAAGGCCGTACGGTCGTTTCGGCCGCAGCCAAAAACGGACTCGAGAGAAATAGGGTTAACACAACGGCCAAAGTCAGGCTTGAGGTCCGGGTCGATTTCATGATCACCCTCCTCGGAAAGATTTCGTTGATTTCTTGCTTTTTCCACTATAGAAGCGGGCGCCCGCCAAGTCAACTCGGAGGGTTCGGGCCGATTCCGGCGGCCGATAACTGGTCTGTTCGAATATTAGTGAAACTGGCCCTTGTCAGCAAGCCAGTTATCGGGTATGTTGACCTCGTGACGAACCCTAAGAGAGGAGGCCGGTCATGCTGCTCTTGAGCATCAGCGAAAAAAGCGGCACGCCCATTTACCGTCAGATCATAAGCGGAATCCGGAAAAAGGTCGAAACCGGGGCCTTGCGGCCGGGGGATAAGCTTCCCTCCACGCGCCGGCTGGCCGAGACGCTGGGCGTCCATCGTTCCACCGTGGCCGTATCTTATCAAGAGCTTTGGGCCCTGGGTTTCATCGACCTCCACCCGGGCGCAAGCCCGCGCGTGCGCGACCGGATGCAGATCGCCGTCGCGGCCGACCGCGACGAAAAAAGCTTTATAAACTGGAGCAAGGCCATATCCGCCGCGGGGAACGCCGTCCTGGACGCTTACGGCCGCGTATACCCGAGCGTGGGCTTTGATAAAAATCGTTCGGCCGTCGATTTCGCCAGCCTGGACATGGACCGCCGACTTTTCCCCTTGGATAATTTTCGGGCGTGCTTGAACCGCGTCCTCAAGACCCAAGGCCCAGACCTCCTCGGCTATGGCCACCGCCCTGGATATCCGCCGTTGCGGAAATATCTTGCGGACCGTCTGCGGAATCACGGCATCGCCGTGACTCCGGACGAGGTCCTCATCACCAACGGCTCGCAACAAGGCCTCGACCTCGTATTCCGTCTTTTCGCCGCGCCGGGAAAAACGGTCGCGATCGAATCCCCGACATACGGCCACGCCCTTCCCTTGATCCGCTTTTGCGGAATGAAAGCAGTCGAGGTCCCCATCCGCCGAGACGGGATGGACCTTACGATCCTGGCGAAGACGCTGGAGAAAAAGCGGCCCACCCTGGTGTATACGATGCCCAACTTTCATAATCCGACCGGCGTCAGCACCGGCCAGGCACATCGCGAGCGACTGCTGTCGCTCTGCGAAAAGCACCGCGTCCCAATTCTCGAAGACGGCTATGACGAGGAGATGAAATATTTCGGCCGCGTCGTCCTCCCGATTAAATCCATGGATAGGCGCCAACTTGTCATTTACTGCGGGACCTTTTCCAAAATTCTCTTTCCGGGCGTCCGCATCGGCTGGGTCGCCGCGGCGAAG
>JBGOYP010000364.1:0-2989 GCA_041479785.1 Candidatus Aminicenantia bacterium
ATCGGCGACGCTGAACTCGCCTTCAGAAAGGCTCAGACATCAGCGTCGAATCTCCTCGAAAATGGAGCCGCCGCGGGCTAAACTTTTGATGGTCGCTTCGTTCCCTCCAGGCTCGTCCCTCCCCGAGCGCTCACCTCATCAAGATTCGAAGCAGGGGAGCATCTCCCCGCCACCCGTGACCCGCTTCGATATAAACTGTTCGATCGTCCAGGGTTGACATCGTCCCGCGTTCCCTCTAGCATGAAAACGATCTGATCGAGGTCATCTGACATGAGCCCGGAAGTCGGTCAAAACAGATTCGAGCTCGTTTCTATCGTCATCCCGGCGAAAAACGAAGCGAAGACGATCGGCGAGATCGTCGCGAAAGCGAAAGAGTACGCGGCCGAAGTCATCGTCATCGACGGCTGTTCGACCGACGCGACGGCGGCCGAAGCCCGGGCGGCGGGCGGGACGGTCGTCCGGGAATGCGGCCGGGGGAAAGGGGACGCGATGAGGGCGGCTATCCCCTTGATATCGAATAAGATAACCGTTTTTATAGACGCGGACGGCTCGCACGACCCGGCCGATATTCCCCGGCTCGTCGCGCCTATCCTCAAGGACGAGGCCGACCATGTCACCGGCTCCCGGCTCCTCGGCGGGTCAAGCGAGCTCCACGGCGGGTTCGACGAGTTCATGCGGCTCATGGGAAGCTCGTTCATCACGGCCTGCATCGGCCGAAAGTTCCGGGTCCGCATCAGCGACAGCCAGAACGGTTTCCGCGCGATCCGGACCGAGGTGCTACGCTCGCTCGGCCTGCGGGAACGGATCACGACGATCGAACAGGAGATGGTGATCAAGACCTTGAAGAAAGGCTATCGCCTTGCCGAGGTCCCGTCGCACGAGCACAAGCGGCGATTCGGAACGTCGCACATCCGGATCAGCCGGGTTTGGCTCCGCTACGTCTATTCCATGGTCAAATATCTCTATTTCTGAACGCTCATGGCCTTCGATATCCTTCTCATCAATCCACCCTATAAAAAAGGCGGGTTCAATCGCGAAGGACGGTGCACCCAGGAGGCTGGCTTCTGGGCCACGCCCTGGCCGCCGTATTCGTTAGCCATGCTGGCCGCTATTTTGAGGACGGACCACACGGTCCGGGTCCTCGATTGCCCGGCGCAGAGGGTCACGGACGATAAGCTTCTGGCCGTCGTCGCCGAACAAAGGCCCGACATCCTCGTCGCCGCCGTAAGCACCGAAACGATCGAAAGCGACCTCGCGATTCTTGCCGCGATCAAAGAGCACGCTCCGAAGACGGTCGTCGTCGTCTTCGGGATCCACGCCACGATGTACGCCTCGGACCTGGCCGGCGGGGCGGCGGATTTCGTCGTTAGAAACGAGCCCGAGGAAACGGTCCGCGAGCTCGTCGCCGCCCTCGCCTCCGGGGGAAACCCCTTGCGCGTCGCGGGCGTGACCGGCCGGTCGCCTTCGGCCGCCGTCGTTTCCGCAACCGACCGGCCGTTCGTCCGTGACCTCGACAACCTTCCGTTTCCCGCTTGGGACCTCGTCGACCTCAGCCGCTACAGGCTTCCCGTATCCCGCCGTAAATTCATCATGGTCAACACGCTTCGCGGCTGTCCGTTCGGCTGCACGTTTTGCAACGCTCGCGTTTATTACGGAACCGCCGCCCGGTTGCGGTCCGTGGGAAGCGTTTTGGCCGAGGTTACGGCGAGCCTCGAGCGCTACGGCGTCCGGGATGTATTTTTCTGGAGCGACACGTTCACTCTCGTTCGCGACCACGTCCGGGGCCTTTGCGACGAATTCGTGCGGGCCGGTTTACGGATTCGGTGGGTCGCCAACAGCCGCGTCGACACCGTGGACGCGGAGCTTCTCCGGCTTATGAAAAAAGCCGGTTGCTGGATGGTAAGCTTCGGCCTGGAATCGGCCGATGACGGCATTCTCGCGCGGTCCGGGAAGAAGATCACGCGCGACCGGATCGAAGAATCGGTCCGGGCGGCGAAAGCCGCCGGCCTCATGGTCGCCGGGCATTTCATGCTCGGCCTCCCCGGTGAGACGGCGGCCACGGCGAACGAGACGGTCCGTCTCGCCCTGCGTCTTCCGCTCGATTTCGCCCATTTCTATGCCGCCGTTCCCGTTCCCGGGTCGGCGCTCTTTGCGGAGGCGGAGGGAGCCGGCCTGCTTCGTAAAGCGGCGTGGGAGCATTTCCGTCAGTCCGAGTTCGTCCTCAACGTGCCCGGGCTCTCCGCCGAGGACCTTTACACGCTCAGGCGAAAGGCCTATCATGCCTTTTATTTCAGACCGAGGACGCTCAAAACGGTGGCCCGGGTGATCACGGCGGGATGACGATGGCGGAACGAGAACACGTCATTCTCGGAGTCTGGGACGGGCACGATTCCGGGGCCGCCCTGCTCCGGGCCGGCGAAATCCTGTTCGCCGCCAACGAGGAACGGTTCTCCCGGAAAAAGCTCGATGTCGAATTTCCGGCGCGATCGATCCGGGAAGCGTTGAAGTTCGCCGGCCTCGCACCCTCCGAAATTTCTGTCGTGGCGATTTCCACCTCGGATTTCGCCAAGACGCTGACCCGCGTCCTTCCCGCCCTAAAACGGCGCTATTATCTCATCCGGAGGCGAAAGGTCGAGCCGTCCCCGTTCAACCGGCTCAGTAAAAGGGCGAAATACGTCCTGACCGAGTTCGGGCCCGGCGCCCTGTCGCGAAAAGCGAGCTCAGCCGCCGTCGGCCGCGAGCTCCGGCGGCTCGGCTTCGAGCATCCCCGGCTTGTCTGGGTCGGCCACCACGACGCCCACGCCGCCGCGGCGGTCGCGACGAGCCGTTTTTCGCGCGGGCTCGTCCTCAGCCTTGACGGGATCGGGGACGGACTTTCGGGCCTCATCGGGACGTTCGACGGCGCCTTGGTCAAGATCCTTCAGACGTATTCGGGAAAAAACTCTCTCGGCCTCTTTTTCGAGCATGTCACCAACCTTCTTAATATGCG
>JBGOYP010000365.1:0-2980 GCA_041479785.1 Candidatus Aminicenantia bacterium
AGGCCGCGCATGCCAAAGGGATCATCCACCGGGACATCAAGCCGGCCAACATCTTCGTCACCCGGCGCGGGCAGGCCAAGATCCTCGACTTCGGGTTAGCCAAGCTGGCGCCGGAACGACTTGCCGCCGCCGAGACCCTTATGGCCCAGCCGGTGGGGCAAACGGTCTCCGAGCCGTTGACCAGCCCCGGCACGACTGCCGGGACGGTGGCGTACATGTCGCCGGAGCAGGCGCTCGGGAAGGAGCTGGATGCGCGGACGGACCTTTTCTCGTTGGGGGTGGTGCTCTACGAGATGGTGACGGGCAGCCTGCCCTTCCGGGGGGACACGTCGGTGGCGGTGTTCGACAGCATCCTCCATCAGGCGCCGACGTCTCCCGTGCGCCTGAACCCGGACGCGCCCGAGGCGCTGGAGCGGATCATCGACAAGGCTCTCGAGAAGGATCGGGAATTGCGCTACCAGAGCGCGTCAGAGATGCGGGCGGACCTTCAGCGGCTGCGCAGGGACACGACGTCGGGGCGGCTGGCGGCGGCGAGCCCGGCGCGCCGGCCGTCGCGTCGAGGGATATGGATCGGCACGGGCGCCGCCGCCCTGGTCGTAGCGCTGCTAGGGACCTCTCTATTAGTCCCAGGGCTGTGGCGCGCCAAACCGCGGCCAGGGGCCCCGGGCGCTGCCGCGACGACCTCGATCGCGGTTCTGCCGTTTGCGAATATGAGCGCGGATAAGGAGAACGAGTACTTCTGCGACGGCCTGACCGTGGAGCTCATCAACGCCTTGTCCAATATCCGCGAGCTGAGGGTCGCCGCCCGGACCTCGGCCTTTGCCTTCAAAGGAAGGGAGATCGACATCCAAGAGGTAGGGAAAAAGCTGAACGTGGGCGCGGTCCTGGAAGGGAGCGTTAGAAAATCCGGACAGCGTTTGCGCATCACCGCCAAACTCGTCAATGTCGAGGACGGAAACGATCTCTGGTCCGGCCAATTCGAGAAGGAAATGAAGGATATCTTCGACATTCAGGATGAGATATCGCTGACCATCGTCGATAACCTAAAGCTCAATATGCTGAAAGGCGAGAAGGAAAAGATCCTCAAGCGACACACGGAAGATCCCGAAGCCTACGAATATTATCTCAAGGGGCGCTATTTCTGGTATAAACGTTTTGAAGGAGGTTTACAAAAAGGCCTTCAATTTTTTCAGAAGGCCATCGAAAAAGATCCCGGCTATGCCCTGCCGTACGTGGGAATAGCCGATACTTTCGATATGCTCGGAGCCTACGGCTACATGGAGCCCCACCAGGCCTATGCGCGGGCGAAGGCGGCGGCCAAAAAAGCGTTGGAGATCGATCCCGAGTCGGCCGAGGTCTACCCCTCCCTGGGTTGGATCGCCATGTTTTATGACTGGGATTGGTCGGCCGCCGAAAATTATTTTCTGAAGGCCATCCGGATGAAACCGGAGTATCCCCCCGCCCATATGTGGTATGGTAATCTTTTGTACTGCACGGGGCGTTTTGACGAATCCGTCCGGGAGATGAGAGCGGCCAAGGAGTTGGATCCTCTCGAACCAGCCCTCTCCACGCATGTGGGCTGGGCTCTCTACTTCGCGCGACGGTTCGACGAATCGATCGAAGAGCTCAGCCAGGTCATAGCATCCGATCCCGGATTTGCCCTTCCTTATTTGTGGTTCTCGGCGAATTTAATAGCCAAGAAGATGTGGAACGAAGCGATCGCCGCAAGTCAAAAATACGTCGATCTCACCGCCGGAGCCGTCAATGGGCTGGGCATATTGGGTGCGGCCTATGGTTTCGCAGGCATGAGGGCCGAAGCTCTCAAGATCCTCGAGCGGCTGGACGGGCTGGCGAAAGACCGCCATGTCGGTTCCCTTTACAGGGCGATGGTGTTGTCGGGAATCGGCGAGAAGAACGAGGCTTTGGAGAATCTGGAAAAGGCCTATCTGGAGAGAGAATCCACTTTAGCTTTTATCAAGGTTTGGCCCGCTTTTGACAGCTTGCGCTCGGAGCCAAGGTTCCAAGCCTTGCTCAAGAAAATGAAACTCGATAAATGAGGAGGTTTCCATGGTTTTAAAAAGAGTTTTGACTATCTGTTCAATAATCCTCTCGATAATCCTCTTTTACCCTGATTTCATTTTTGCTCAAATGGATCCGATTTATAGATTTAAAAACGCAAATATTCCCGTCAGCCTAAAAATCAAAGATCAAATTTTGGAAAAGGGCGCCTACGATTTGGAATTTCTTAGGACTTCCAGCCCGAGGTTATATTTTATTAAGATCATGAAGAGAGGAAAGATTCTGGATCTCCTCCAAGGCGAGGAATTGCCCTATGATGGGACCGAAGGCGACATCGCAAGAAATTTGGATATCCCTTCCAACCCGACATTAAAAATGACCATGAATAAAAGCGAGAAATTGTTGATCCTTGTAATTGAATCAGGAAGATACGCTCGAAAATATCCGATGCTTAGAGCAAGATTCAAATATCAATATGAGGAATAAGGCGTAAATTCTCGTTAAAATATATGATCCGGCCGCTTCTCTCCCTGGAACGCCTCTCCCTCGATGAAAAGCAAGGGAAGGTCTGCTACCGAGGCTCCGGCCTCTCGGCGTATGCGTCATTGACACATGCTGGCGGCTGGGATATCCTTTTGGAAAATGAGGGTCACATGATCGGGCAGATCGTATCGCACTACCGGATCCTGGAGAAGCTCGGCAGCGGCGGCATGGGCGTGGTCTACAAGGCCGAGGACACCCGGCTCAAGCGCCCGGTCGCCTTGAAGTTCCTGCCCGAAGATCTATCTCGAGACCTGCATGCGCTGGAGCGCTTCGAGCGGGAGGCCCAGGCGGCCTCGGCCTTGAACCACCCGCACATCTGTACCATCCACGACATCGACGAGCATGAAGGCCAGCATTTCATCGCCATGGAGTTTCTCGAGGGCCAGACGCTGAAACAGCGCATCCTCGGGAAGCGGAT
>JBGOYP010000366.1:0-2977 GCA_041479785.1 Candidatus Aminicenantia bacterium
ACGACGAATCTTTCCTGGAATCGAGCGGGATCAGGATGGGCGTCCAGGAGATGACGCGCTTCGGGATGAAGGAGAAGGATTTCGACGAGCTGGCGGGCTACCTGGCCGATGTCGTCATTCGGAACAAAACGGTCAAGGACGCCGTGGCAAAATACCGGTTGAAATTTCTCGAGATGGGGTTCTGCCTTCCTGCCCGGGAGGCGATCCCGCTCGCGGCGAAGGTCGTCGCCTCGGCGATTCCGTATCCGGGTTTTGCGGCGCGGTTCGGCGAGAACTTATCGAAGCTGGCGTGAGAAAATGTCCGTGAGGTCGCAACGATGAAAATCCTGGTCGTCGGGTCGGGTGGCCGCGAGCACGCCCTCGCCTGGAAGCTCGCGCGGAGCCCGCGGACGACGAAGCTCTTTTGCGCGCCCGGAAACGGCGGGACGCGGCTCGTGGCCGAGAATGTTGCGATATCGGACGCGGATGTGGCGGGGCTAACCGATTTCGCGGCCCGCGAGCGGGTCGACCTGACGGTCGTCGGGCCGGAAGTGCCGCTGTCGCTGGGCGTCGTCGACGCTTTCGAGGCACGCGGCCTCCGCATCTTCGGCCCATGCCGGGCGGCCGCCGAACTCGAAGCCAGCAAGGTCTATGCCAAACGGTTCATGGCTCGGAACGGAATCCCGACCGGCCAATTCCGGGTCGCCGATTCCGTGGAAGAAGCGCTCGCCGCCCTGCGCTCGGGAGAATTCGGTTTTCCGGTCGTCATAAAGGCCGATGGGCTGGCCGCCGGCAAAGGGGTCATCATCGCGAAAACTCTCGCCGAAGCCGACAATGCCGTCCGGTCGATTATGATCGACCGGGCGTTCGGCGCCTCCGGCGACCGCGTCCTCATCGAAGAATTTCTCCGAGGCAAAGAGGTTTCGTTCATCGTCATTTCCGATGGGACGCGCGCCGTTCCCTTCGTGACGACGATGGACCACAAAGCGGTGTTCGACGGCGACGAGGGTCCGAACACGGGCGGCATGGGCACGATCTCGCCCTCGCCGTTCGTGTCCCCCGAGCTTTTTGACGAAGTGATGCGAACAATCATCCGGCCGACGGTCGAGAACATGGCCGCCGAAGGCCGGCTTTACAAGGGGTCGCTCTACGCGGGATTGATGTTGACGGACGACGGGCCGAAGGTCCTCGAATACAACTGCCGGTTCGGCGACCCCGAGACGCAGCCGCAGATGGTCCGCCTCGACAGCGACCTGGTCGACGTTCTGACGGGCGCCGTCTCCGGGAACGCCGGGAAAGATCCGGTCCGCTGGAGCGAGAACGCCGCCGTCTGCGTCGTCCTGGCCTCGAGGGGATACCCAGGCCTTTACGATAAAGGCCAAGTTATCACGGGATTGGACGAAACGGCCCGTCTGCCCGGAGTGGCGGTTTTTCACGCCGGGACGAAATATGACAACGGCCGGTATCTCACGAGCGGAGGCCGGGTGCTCGGCGTCTGCGCCTCGGCGAAGACGATGAAGGATGCCGTGGCCGTGGCGTACGGCGCCGTGGCCGGGATCCACTTCGACGGGATGCATTACCGCCGGGACATCGGCACCGCCCGGATGTAGGGGAGGACGCATGGACGTTGTGATTTTGATCGGCAGCGAATCCGATTTCGAGATCGTCAAGGACGCGGTCGAGATCCTGAAAAAGTTCGGCGTCTCGCACGCCCTCGAGATCACGTCGGCGCACCGTTCGCCTAAACGCACGGTCGACCTCGTCCGCCGGTTCGAAACCGAGGGGGCCGAGGTCTTCATCGCGGTCGCGGGAAAAGCGGCCCATCTGGGCGGCGTCGTCGCGGCGCACACGACCCGGCCGGTCATCGGCGTTCCGGTCGAGAGCGGCGGGCTGGGCGGTTTGGACGCGCTTCTCTCGACCGTCCAGATGCCCAGAGGCATTCCCGTCGCGACGATGGGGACCGGCAAGACGGGCGCCGTGAACGCCGCTCTCCTCGCCGTCCAGATCTTGGGCGTGAAAAAGCCCGCGCTTCGCGAGAAGTTCGCCGAACACAAGCGAACGATGGCCGCCCAGGTCGAGGCCGATTCCGAGAAGCTCAAGAAAAGCCTGTGACGGGGGATGGAATCCTTCTCGATCCAGAACTTCGGCTGCCGGGTCAACCAGGCCGAGGCCTTCGCCTGGACGGCGGAGTTTCAGAAACGGGGCTGGCGCTATGAACCCGACGCGGAGCGGAGCGGGCTCGTCATTCTCAACTCGTGCACGTTGACGGCGAGGGCCGACCGCGAAGCGCGCAAATTCCTCCGCCATCTCCTGCGGGCCAATCCGGCCGCGCGCGTCGTCGTCACGGGCTGTCTCGCCGAGCGCGACCCGGGCGGGCTCGAACATTTGCCGGGCGTCTGGAAAATCGTGCCGAACAGCGAGAAAACGGACCTGCCGCGGCTGCTCGCTCCGGACCTCCGTGCGGTCGAAACCGCCGACGCCCGGCCGTTTCGCTCCCGGGCGCTTTTAAAGGTCCAGGACGGCTGCAATATGGCCTGCGCCTTCTGCGTCATTCCGAAGGTGCGCGGGTCGAGCGCCAGCGTTCCTCCGGCCGACGTCCTGGCCCGGGTCGGGGACCTCGCCCGCCAGGGGTTTCGGGAAATCGTCCTGACCGGGATCCATTTGTGCTCCTACGGACGCGACCTGGCCCCGCCGTCGAGTTTGCTCGACCTGCTCCGCGCGATCGACGGGCTTCCCGGCGAGTTTCGCCTTCGCCTGAGCTCGCTCGACCCCCGGCTTCTGCCGCCCGAGCTGCTCGAACATTTGACGTCCTCGCCCCGCGTTTGTCCTCATTTTCATCTGTCCCTGCAGCACGGGTCGGACCGGGTCCTCAAGGCCATGGGTCGGACGAGCACCGTCGCTCAGTACGAAACAACCTTGCGTTTTCTTCGGGCGCGGTCTCCGCGGGCCGGGATCGGCGCCGATATCATTGTCGGTTTCCCGGGGGAGACGGCCGAAG
>JBGOYP010000367.1:0-2969 GCA_041479785.1 Candidatus Aminicenantia bacterium
AGCCTTTTCCGCTTGATCTACCCCGATTACGATTTTCGCATTCCGCAGAAGAACCCCCAGGCTTTCTTCGACACCCTGTGCGGATTTTTCCCCGAGGAAAAAGAGGGGATCCTCGGGCTGTTCGGGGACATGAAAGGCGTGGCCGACGACATCAACCGCTACCAGGCAATTCAGGGTCCACCGAACATGGCCACCTTCGCCAGGGATTTTCCACACCTCTTCCGGACCTTCAACAAGACCTGGGGACAGGTGGTCGACGCGCGGCTGAAAAACCCCAAAGCCAAGGCATTGGTCTCCTTCTGCGCAGGCTATTACGGGCTCCCTCCGTCCAAGCTCGCCTGTTTCTATTATGCGCTCCCCACCTATGGCTATTTGTCCCAAGGCGGGTATTATCCGGTGGGGAAGTCCCAGGCCATCACCGACGCGCTGGTGACGTTCATCGAGAAGCGTGGGGGAAAGGTCCAGCTGCGGACAAGCGTCGACGCCATCGAAACCAAGGACCATGTCGCTGTCGGCGTCCGCGCAAGCGGCGGGAAGGTCTATCGGGGACGCGTCGTCGTTTCCAACGCCAACGCCTACGATACGTTCCACCGGATGATGCCGGGCGAGGCCGAATTCCTCAAGGATTTTATCGGCCGCGTGGACCGCTACAAGGTCAGCTTCTCCCTCTTCCAGGTTTTTTTGGGCCTGAAGAAGAACCTGGTTCGGGAGCTCGGCTTGACCGATTCCGAGATCTCCATCGAGTCGGGGTACGATATCGAGGGCGAATTCGCCGGAATGGACAAGGCCGATCCTGAAACCTGCGGGTACGGGGTCATGTGTTACGACAACGTCCTGCCGGATTATTCGCCGGCGGGGAAGAATACGATCTCGTTCACTGTGGCCCAGAGCTACGACTACTGGCTGAAGCACGAGGCGGCTTATATGCGGGGCGACAAAAAGGCCTATCGTAAGGATAAGGAGCGCATGGCCGATGCGCTGATTCGAAGGTGCGAGGGAAAGCTCTTGCCGGGCTTGTCCAAAGCCATCGAAGTCCGGGACGTCGCCACGCCGCTCACCAATTGGCGCTTCACCCGCAACTATCGGGGGGCCGTCTATGGCTGGGACCAGACTTTGGACAATTCCGGCCCTAGCCGGATGGCCCCAAAGACGCCGATCAAGAATCTCTATCTCGCCGGGGCGTGGACGAGTCCCGGCGGCGGCTATAGCGCCGTCATCCCGAGCGGCCTAGGGTGTTTCGCCGAGATCATGAAAAATTGGTGAGCGGATAACGCCTGCGCCGAGTTCGCGCTATTTTCCGGCATTTCGGACGGCCTCCGCGAAGATCTCCAGACCCTTGGCGGCCAGGTCGTGCGTCACGACGAGCGGCGGCAGGAATCGGGCCACGTTGTCGTAGTGGCCGCCGACCTCGATGAGCAGGCCGTGCTTGTGGCAGAAGGACCGGACTTTTTTAGCCAAATCGGAAGCCGGCTCCTTAGTCGCTTTGTCCCTGACGAACTCGATCCCCAGCATCAGGCCGATTCCTCTGGCCTCGCCGACGATGGGGGATTCCGCCTCGATTTTTTTCAGCTGCCCGAGCATCCACCGGCCTAATTCGGCCGTATGGCCGGCCAAGTTCGTCCGGACCATGAAATCGACCGCCGCCGCGCCGGCGGCGTAAGCGGCGACGTTGCCCCGGAAGGTGCCGATGTGCTTGCCCGGCGGGCAAGTGTCGAGCTCCTCGCGGTAGGCGATGGCCGAAATGGGAAGGCCGATTCCGCCGAGGGCTTTGCTCATGGTGATGATGTCGGGCACGGTCCGGGTATGTTCGAAGGCGAACATGGTCCCGGTCCGGCAGAATCCGGCCTGAACCTCGTCTATGATGAGCAGGACGCCGTGCCGCAAGCAGGATTTGGCTAATCGGGGCAGAAAGCCGGGGGGCGGTATTATCGTTCCGCCCTCTCCCTGGACGGCTTCAACGATCACGGCAGCCGGCCGGCCCACGCCCGAATGAGGGTCTTCGAGAATATGCTCGACGTAGGCGGCGCATTCGAGATCGCAGGCTCCGGCCGTCCGGCCGAAGGCGCAGCGGTAGCAGTAGGCGTAAGGGACGAAATGGATTTCGCCCAACAGGGGCAGAAACTCCTGGCGGAAGCTGCGGCCGCTGGTCAGGGACAAGGCCCCTGCGGTCATGCCGTGGTAGGAACCCTCGAAAGCGATCATCCCAGGCCGCTTGGCGTTGAACTTGGCCAGCTTCATGGCCGACTCGACCGCGTCCGAGCCCGTGGGCCCGCCGAACAATAGCCGCGACAATTCGGGAGGAAGGACCGTTCTCAGTTTCTCGACCAGGGCCCGCCGGGGCGGGCTGGGGATATCGAGAGTATGGGTCAGGTCGTCGATCTGGGCTTTGGCCGCGGCGACCACGTCCGGATTGGCGTGGCCGACGTTCATAACCCCGGCCCCGGCGAAGAAATCGATGTACACATTCCCGTCCACATCCTCGACCGTGGCCCCTCGGCCGCGTCGGAGGGCCATCGGCAGGCTGCGGGGGTAGAAGACGGCGCCCCCCTCGTGGACCCGTTGGAAGCTGAGGAACTTCTCCGATTCCGGGCCGGGAGGCTCGACCTTGATTAGGGGTGCTTCGGGAAACGACAGCGACCGGAAATCCATGGAACCCTCCTCGTCGGGGATGATCCTGATTCGGACGTCCGTTTTATATCTCAGGCCGGGAGGCGCGTCAACTTGGAATCGACCGGAAATTCGTTTCAGAGATGGTCTCCGTTTTGACTTCAAAAAAGACGCTGTGCTACGATGGGGCCGCGTGAAACGCCCTGATCCCATCCCTATGCCCGAGGAACGGTCCCCATCTTATGCTTCGAGTTGGACGTTCACCTCGTCTCATCTTGGACTGATCCTGCTGCTCCTTCTGGCCACCGTCCTTCTCTTCGCCAACCTCTGGATCGGCGACCTCGGGCTCGATTCCTGCGCCT
>JBGOYP010000368.1:0-2961 GCA_041479785.1 Candidatus Aminicenantia bacterium
CAGGAAGAAATTCATCTGCCTGTAGTGGTGAAAATAGATCTGGGTCGGGTGATCGGCGATGTCGTCGAGGACGGCGTCGCTCAGGCATTTTCCGAGAGAGACGGCCAGCCCGAACCTCTCCCGGGTCTTAGGTTCGAGCTGGAAATCCCCCCGCATTCCTGAGACGTCGGCGACGCCGAACAGATCGAAGCCTAACTGCAGGGCTAAAGCCTTCAATTCCTGGTAATTCGCCGCTTTGACCGCTTTGTCCATGGGCGAGGCCCATTCTATCGGCGCCCACCCTTTCCTGTCAACGCGCAGGACAACCGCGCCCGTTTGACTCCCCTCACCGCCTGCGGTATACAAATCGCTAGCCCGTATTAGTGCGCCCCGGACAGCCGGCTTGCATCCGCCCTCCAGGAGGAACAAGGATGAACGTAAGATCTCGGAACTTCGCGTCCCGCTCGACCCTCATCGTTATCGCCATCATCGTCGCCGTATCTTCCGGCCTCGCCCTGGCCCAATCCCGCGCCGCCGCCCCGGCCATGTCCATCACCCTGTCCATGGCGCGGCCGACGACCCACTACTACCACGTCGTCTTCCGCGTCGACGGCCTCAAGGGCGAGACCCAGGACTTCAAGATGCCGGCCTGGACGCCGGGTTACTACCGGATCATGGACTACGCCAAGAACGTCATGGACTTCAAGGCCGTGGACGGCGCTGGCCGGCCCCTCCCCTGGGAAAAAACCGCTAAGAACATCTGGCGGGTCCGCTCCGGCAAGGCTGCGTCGGTCGTCGTGAGCTACGATGTCTACGCCTTCGCCCGTTTCGTGGCCGACAGCTACCTCGGCGACGACGGCGGCTTCATCACCCCGACCGGCGTGTTCATGTACGTCACCGGCCGGCTCAAGGACCGCGTGACCGTCACCGTCCTTCCGCACCCCGATTGGAAGCAAGTCTCGACCGGCCTCGATCCCATCGCCGGACGGCCCAACACGTTCACCGCGCCCGATTTCGACACGCTCTACGACTGTCCGATCCTCATCGGTAACCAGGAGGTCCTGACGTTCGAGGCCGCCGGCCGCCCCCATACCGTCGCCGCCTATGACCTCGGCACGGCGGACAGGGCGAAGTTCACGGGCGATCTGAAGAAGATCGTCGAGGCCGCCGCCGCGCTCATGGGCGAGCTCCCCTATCGCCAATACACGTTCCTCATCATCGGGCCAGGGGGCGGAGGCCTCGAGCACCTGAACTCGACGGCCGTTACGCTCAACCCCGCCTCGCTCACGAATCCCGAGGCTTACAAGGGCTGGCTGAGCTTCATCGCCCACGAATACTTCCACCTCTTCAACGTCAAGGCTATCCGGCCCATCGCCCTCGGCCCGTTCGATTACGAGCACGAAAACTATACGAACATGCTCTGGGTCTCGGAGGGCATCACGGTCTATTACGAATTCATCCTCCTCAACCGGGCCGGCCTGATGACCCGCGACGAGGTCCTGGAGCGGCTCGGCTCGACCATCGCCAACTACGAGAACGCCCCTGGCCGCCGCTATCAGCCGGCGACGGCTTCGAGCTTCGACACCTGGACCAACTTCTTCAGCCGCGGCGAACATTCGGCGAACACGACGATCTCCTACTACGACATCGGGGCCGGGCTGGGGCTCCTCCTCGACCTCAAGATCCGCGAGGCGTCGGAAGGCCGCTCATCGCTCGACGACGTCATGCGGACGCTTTACGGGACTTTTTACAAGGAAAAGAAGCGCGGCTTCACCGACCGCGAATTCCGCGAAGCTTGCGAACGCGCGGCCGGCGCCCCCCTCGGCGAGATCTTCGACGACTACGCCGCGACCGTCAAGGACTGGGACTACGCCAGATATCTCGGCTTCGCCGGGCTCACGATCGACACCGAGCCGGGTACCGCTCCCGGGCCCTGGTTCGGCGCCGCGACCCAGGACCAGAACGGAAGCCCGGTCGTCTCATCGGTCGAGCCCGATTCTCCGGCATCTCTCGCCGGCCTCAGCGCCCAGGACGAGATCGTGGCCCTCGACGGCGCCCGCGTCACCCAGCGCTCGCTCGCGGGGACGATCAACGCCCGCAAGCCCGGCGAAAAGGTCAAGGTCCTCTACGCGAGGCGCGGTGCTGTGCATGAGGCCGAGGTCACGCTCGGGAAGAAGACCGATCGGAGCTTCCGCATCACCCCGCTGGCGAACCCGACGCCCCAGCAGAAGGCGCTCCTCGACGGCTGGCTGAGGTAAGGGATCGATGAGATTCGTGTCGACGACGATCACGGACGGCCTTCCCGCTTTGCTTGATCGATAACATCGTCGGTCAGGAAGCCGCGCGTCCGCTCGCGCAGGGCTCGCGCCCTGGCGAGAATGACGTCAACCGGAATGTGATCGGGAGCAGTTGCCGCATTCAGAATGGAAATGATCTCGCCGTTGATGCTCCGGTTGTTCAGCTGCGCCCTCTCCTTGACCTTCTCATAGAGGTCCTCCGGGATGTTCTTCAGAGTGAAGTTCGTGGCCATCTGATTACCTATATGGTTGCTATTTGGTTTCGTTATTGTTCCTTTCGCTGGGGAAGTCAACAGGCCACGCCGGCCCCAACCCGTCCAGGGTCATCGCCATTATTGAAGACGCCTGCCACATCCCCGGAATCTCAGTCGATCGCTCCTGTGGGATTGGGGCACTCTCATATCCCCCGGGGTTCGACCCCGTCTTGACTTGCCGGTTCTTCAGGTCCAAAATCGATATGTTCAGGGGGTGAAACGAACGCATGAAACCCAACCGCATCCAAATAACGGTATTCCTCGGTATCGTAGCGCTCACCGCAGGATTCCTGGCCCTCGCCGGTCCGCCCCAGAAGACCGACTGGAAGGGCAAAGTTCTCACGGAAGACGGCGTCCGGGTCGTGGTCAACCCGGCCGGGCCGATCTATGGACAGATCAAGCTCGACCTCGGAGAGGAGCTCCGCATCGGC
>JBGOYP010000369.1:0-2954 GCA_041479785.1 Candidatus Aminicenantia bacterium
AGGTCTTCGGTCAAGGTCACGACGAAGTGGAGCGTCGAGTCGTATTTCTTCAACCGCTCGAGATACAGTTTCGTCAAGTCCAGGGATTTGATGTCGCGGTTTCTGATCAGTTGGGCGAGAGAGGTAACGGGGAGAAAAGCGAGGTCTTCGTCCGTTTTGGGCTTCGCGACCTTGGGCTTGGAATATTTGAAGACATTCCGGGCGGCCGGAATTTTCGTGCCCGGTAAAAGCGGATTGAAGACAAGAGCGAAGGGCGTATCGTTACCGAGGTTCATGTCCCGGAGCTGCTGATAGTTGGCCAGGAGGCCGCCCCGTCGGTTCAAGCCGTCGGCGATCCGTTTCTGGGCGTCGGGAGAGAGAGGGACGTCGGCCACCCGGGCGGCCAGCCCGACCATCTCGGGGAGGATCTGGACCGTGCCCTGGGCCTGCGCTTGTTGTTGGACCTGGGCCCAGAGCACGCCGGGGAGAAGTGTCCCGCCCAAGCCGATCGAGCTGAAATACGCGAGAAACTTGCGGCGGTTCATATCTTTATTTTCATCGTTTTTCATTTCAAATATTTCCTTTCTTTTGAAAATAACCGCGCGATATTCGATTCCAGGACCATGGAGGGTTTAGCCTTCCCGGGACGCCTTTCGAGGAAAGCCGGATCTATTCTACTTTTCGTACTGCCACTTACCCTCTTTGAGCATCTTCAAGGCTTCCTTGATGGCCATGTCGAGCTCGCGGTCGAACCGGTCCAACTCGTCCTTGGGCGAATTGCGGACGAACACGTCGGGGGCGACGCCGAAGTTCTCCATGTTGATCCCGTAGTTGTTCGGCTGGTTCGGGTCGTACGTCACGACGAGCGAGCCCGGCGTCCGGATCGCCGCGCCGTTGATGAGGCCGTAGCTGCCCGTGGCGATGACCATGGCCGCGGTCGGGTTGCCGACGATCCGGCCCAGGCCGAGGTCGCGGAATCCCTGCGGCGTGACCTCGCTGTCCGACGCGGACCGCCAGTTGACCAGCATGACCTTGGGACCGGCGATGGCCTGCTGCGGCCGGCGGCCCCAGGAGCGCGCGCCCCAGCGGCTGTTCCAGTATTCGTACGGCGTCCGCGAAAGGATATCGAGGATCTCCTGGTCGGTGTTCCCGCCGCCGTTGTAGCGGATGTCGACGATGATCCCTTTCTTGTTCGAGAATTGGCTGACTTCGTTCTCGAAAATCCGGAGCGACGGCGCGTTCATGCTTTGGATATGGACGTAGGCGATCTGGCCGTTGGACATCTTGTCCACGTAATCGCGGTTGTTCTTGACCCACTCGTTATACTTGATGGACGATAGCGACGTCACGGTCTTGATCCGAACGTCACGGGCGCTCGGGGCCTTGGGGTTCGGTTCCGACCCGACCCGGACGACGGCGTATTCGTTGAGGAGGTTGCTCACGACCTTCCAGTAATTCTCACCGGCCTTGACGTCCTGGCCGTTGACGGCAAAGACATAGTCGCCGGTCTTGAGTTTGAGCCACTCCTTGTCGGCCGGGCCGTCCCGGTAGATATGTCCGATGCGGAGGTAATCGCCGGCCGGTTCCATCTCGAAACCGAGATAGCGCGTCTGGACCGTCGTCGGCCGTTCCGCGACGGCCGGGCCGTCCGGCCCGCTGACGCCGGTGTGAGAGGCGTTGAGCTCGCCGATCATCGCCAGGGCGATGTCGTAGACGTCCTGGTAGCTGCCGGCGAACTTGAGCAGCGGCTTGTAATCTTTTTTGATGGCGGCCCAGTCGAAACCGTGCATCTTCGGGTCGTAGAACCGGTATCTCATCACCCGCCAGCATTCCTCGAAGATCTGCTCCCATTCCCCGCGCAGGTCGACCGTGACTTTGAAGTTGAAGGCGAGCTTCTTTTTCTCGCGGTTGGGGGCCAGCTCCATTTTGTAAACGTTGTTCTGCTGGCGGAAAAAGACGAACTTCCGGTCCTCGGTCGGGGTCAGCCCGCCGAACGCTCCGTCCGCGATTTTGCGTTTGTCCTTTCCGTCAAAGCCGATGGAGAACAAGCCCGGCCCCTTGTCGTCCGAACTCGTGAAGTAGATCGTTTTCCCGTCCTTCGAAAGGAAGAAATCCGCGACGGCGTTCGCTCCCGACGTGAGCGGGACGGCGCGGCGTTCGATGCCGTCCGCATCGACTGCCAGGGCTGGCGCGGCCGCCGCGGCGGCCTCTTTCTCCCGGTCGCGGCCGTGCGCCTCGTCCTCTCTTTTCAGGCGTTCCTTGACCAGCGGGTCGTCGGGGTCTTCGACGGGTCTGGAGATGGCGACCTTGAAGAGATGCTGGACGCCTTCGGTCCGGTTCGAGAGGAAGACGAGATATTTCCCGTCAGTCGTCAGCGCCCCGTTCGCGTCGCGGAACGGATTTTTCGTCACGTTGACGAATTTCTTCTCGGCGATGTTGGCGAGATAGACGTCAGCGTTGGCGTCCTCGTCGCGATACGACAGGACGAGCCACTTGTTATCGGGCGAGAACTCCGAGATCGAATAACCGCCCGGCACTTGGCCGATTTCGAGCTGGGCCCCGGTCTCGACGTCGATGACGAAGAGCTTCATGTCCGCGGAGAACGCGAGCTGCTTCGAATCCCGGGACCATGTGAATCCGTTCTTAGTCGAGGCGAGGGACGTGAGTTTGACCCGCTGGCTGCGGTCGAAGCTGTAGAGCCAGATCTCCTCGTCGGGCGATTCGTCCGAGATATAGGCGAGATATTTTCCGTTGGGCGAATAGCCCTCGTAGCGGTCGCGCCACGGCGAGGAGGTCACCTGCTTCATTTCGCCGAGGCCCTCCTCGGTCGGGACGACGAAGATCTCGCCGTGGTAGTCCACGGCAGCATAGTCGCCCTTGGGTGACGGCGAGAAGCCGTCGGCCTTGCCGTCGGCGGCGAGGTAATCGATGAGGTTCACCTTCGGGTCGAAAGCGAGATCGAGGGCGATGCGTTG
>JBGOYP010000370.1:0-2952 GCA_041479785.1 Candidatus Aminicenantia bacterium
CGAACGGCCCGAGAAGGAACAGGAGCCAAGGGCTGTGCAGGTTCGCGAAAACGAAAATGAAGACCGCGGCGGCCGAGAAAAAGACGATATAGGTCTTTTTCCGGCCGATGATATCGCTGAAATAGCCGAAGGTCAGGTAGCCGAGCCACATCCCGAACTGCATGAAAAAGACGAGGAACGAGGTGAGCCACGGACTCAGTCCGATCCCGCCCTGGTTTTGAGCGAGAGACAGGTAGCCGGGGATCCAGGTATTGAAACCCCACCAGCCGAACAATAAAAATCCGTTCATCAGCGTCACGGCGACGGTGATGCCCAAAAGGCGGCCGCGGATGACAGCGCCGATCCTCGTTTTTTCCGCGACGACCGCCTGAGCCTTCTGGGCCCGCCAGAGGGCCGGCTCCTCAACTTTCTTTTGGACCCAGAAGATCAGCAACGCCGGCAGAACGCCGACGAAAAAGACCGCCCGCCAGCCGGCCAGGGGGTAGACGATCGCCACGACGAGCGCGGCGGCCGCGTAGCCGACGGCCCAGAAGCTCTGGACAAAACCCATGGCTTTGCCGCGGTGCTCGTCGGGCCAGGTCTCGGTGACGAGCGCTGCGCCGCTCGTCCACTCGCCGCCCATGCCCAGCCCCAGAAAAATGCGGAAGACGGCGAGCATCGGAACGGTCTGGGCCAGCCCGCAGGCGGCGGTGAACACGGAATAGACCAGAATGCTGGCCCGCAGGGACCACGTCCGGCCCCGTTTGTCGGCCAGAACGCCAAAGATGATCCCTCCGGCCGCCGCGGCCAGGAGCGTCAGCGAGCTCATCAGCCCCGCCGTTCCTTTGCTCATGCCAAGGTCCTTCATCATGTAGGCCAGGACCAGGGCATAGAGCATGACGTCGAACGCGTCGAGCATCCAGCCGAGCGAGGCCGCGATGAGGGCCCGCCGGGCTGGCGGCGGGGCCTCTTTCATCCAGCCGTAAAGTCCGGCCGGACGATTCTCAGCCATGAGCATGACTTACTTCTTCCCCTCCTGGGGCTTGAGCTTGTTGTATTCGACGAGCGCGCGCAGATACCATTCCGGAAAGGGAAGCAGGCTCTGCTTGCGCGTCTTGACGTCATAGACCCAAAGGTGGTTGAACTTGACGAGCAGGTCGTCGCCCAGTTTCCACCAGGCGTTGACGACGAGGTTGGCGTTGTTGTTGCAGTAATCGTTGAGATACTGCCGGGCCGTAGCCTGGTCCTTCTGATAGAACTCCATAGCCTGCCGGTCGACGAACGGGGTGCGGTCCACGGCCGCTTTCTCCCATTTTTTCTGCGCCTCCCACACGTCCTGGATCGCTAGGGAATAGGCGACCTGGGTATGGAAATCGACGTAGTCGAACGCCCAGCGCGCCGCATCGCGGTTGAACTCCCAATGGTCGCCGATTTCGAACGAGCGCGGGATTTCGGAGATGCCGGCATAGAGGGGCATGAAGCACGACGTGTCCTGGGCCCCGAACGCCAGCCAGACAATGCCGCCGACGGGGTCGGGAAGCCACGATCGCGCCTGCGTGATCGTTACGTACTCGGCGCGGTTGACGCCGATGACGCGCGAAAGGTTATATTGTTGGCCGTCGAGCTTGAAACCCCGCGGCAGGTAATTTGGGTTGCTGAACGGGCCGCCCTGCAAGCCCCGGGCCGTGTCGAAGACCGTGCCTTCGCATTTGTCGCGGGTCATCAGCATTACGTCGTATACGGACAGCTTTTTCTCGGGCTTGATCGAGAACGGGAGGTCCATGTTCGGCGTTTCGGGCGAAAACTTTTGGGACGGCGCGACCAGGTCGAAAAACCGCCACAGCCGGACGCGCATGCCATTCGTTCCGGCGGCGCTCACATTCTGGGGCGAATAGGCCCGCTTCCAGTTGAACGGTTTTCTGCTTTTCGGGTCGTAGAGTTTTTGGTCGACCGCGAACTGGACGGCGTTGGGCGAGGCCATGAAAAAGTCTTTATTGGCGAGGTCGAGTTCTCCGATACGCGATTCGTTGGGGCAGACGCTGACGTGGTCGTCAGGAACGCGCTCGGCCGCCCAGACGCAGCCGGGCTTCCCGCTCGTCGGCGTCCATAGCGGACCGACGGGCATGATTTCGAAAACCCAGACTTCCTTCGGGTCGGCGACGGCCAGCATCTCGCCCGAGTCGGTGAACCCGTAGCCGTACTTCTCGCCCAGCTCGCCCATGACCCTGATCGCTTCGCGCGCCGTGGCCGCCCGCTCCATGGCGATCATCGTCAGCGTCGTGATGTCGAACTTGGGTGTCGAGGTGCTGTTCTCCATTTTACGGTCGTTGCCGATCGTCGATTCGCCGATCGAAACCTGCCGATCGTTCATATAGCCGAAGTCGCCGTGGATGTAGCCGTAGGTGTGCGGCGGTTCGGGCAGCTCGAGGCCGGTGAAGCTGTTCTTGATCTCGTCCCATTTCAAGCCGACACTCGGCGGAAACGCTTTGAACTGGTCGATGCGGTAGATTTTGCGCGTTTCGCCGGGTTTGTGGTCGGCGGCCGGGACGCGGCGGAAGGTCCAGTCGCAAAAACCGCAGTCGCAGGTGTGAGTGGTCATGACCGAGCCGTCGGCCGAGGCGTCTTTCCCGACCATGATGACCGTGCAGCCTTCGCGGTCGACCTCCGACCGAGTACAGGTCGGGCATAGGGTTTGGGCCCACGGCCCGTTGATTTTGGCCTGTGGCACGTTGATTTGGGCCCACGGCCCGTTGATTTGGGCCTGTGGCACGTTGATTTGTGCCTGCGGCCCGCTGAAAACCGACCCTCCTAGGATGAGGATGGCCGCAACGAGCAGAAAAATGCAGCGCTTTGTCATTTTATCCTCCTTATTTCGGAGACGCGAACCGATCCATTAAAATCCGGGGTCCGTGATTTTCCGTTCGGTCCACGTCCCGTATTTCTCGAGCTGTTTCTTGATTTCGGCGCTCTTCC
>JBGOYP010000371.1:0-2947 GCA_041479785.1 Candidatus Aminicenantia bacterium
ATAATTTTTTTGCCGGGGCGGCGGAAGTGGCAGACGCAAGGGACTTAAAATCCCTCGCCCCGTAAGGGGTGTGCGGGTTCGATTCCCGTCCCCGTCACTCTTCATAATCCTGTTACGTTCTTGACATTGATCGGCAGCTGGCGATACAGTCCCCTCGCGGCAGGCGGACGCTGGAAGTTGAGGCAATGGTATTCCTAGCTTTAAGATTCATCCTGGCCCTGGCCATGATCCTTCCGGTGGGCCCGGGTGGCGCATCAGCCGAGCTCGGCACTGGCTTCAATCCCATCAACGACCTTGGCCTCCGATTGTATCTCAACCAGTTCCAAGGCGGCCTTTACGCCAACGGATCCAATCAGGTGCCGCCAGCCCACATTCTGGCCGGATTGGCCCATTCCGCCGCGATCCAGCCCCTTGATATTGCGGGCCATCCCCATCCCGCCGGCCGCTACGTCCTCCTGTCGGTCGGCATGTCCAATACGACACAGGAATTCTGGGCGGCCAATCACAGAGGACCCGCCACCTCGTGGTCCTTCGCGGGCCAGGCCGCGGCCAACTCCATCGTCAACCACGCGAACCTGGCCATCGTCGATGGTGCCATGGGCGGCCAAGCCGCTAGTGTCTGGGTGTCTCCCTCGGCCCCGAACTATAATCGAGTGCGGGACGAGCAACTCGCCCCGCTCGGCCTGACCGAGGCCCAGGTGCAAGCCGTCTGGCTGAAACAGGCGGATATTCAGCCGACCGTCCCCCTTCCGAATGCCAACGCCGACGCCTTCATTTTGGAAAAGGCCTTGGGCGATATCGTGCGGGCCTGCAAGATCCGCTATCCGAATCTGCAGGTCGTGTTCCTCTCCAGCCGGATCTACGCCGGCTACGCCACGACGCTTCTGAATCCGGAGCCATACGCCTACGAATCGGGATTCTCCGTCCAGCGTCTGGTGCAGGCCCAGATCAACCAGATGGCCAACGGGCAAATCGATTCGATCGCTGGAGACCTGAACCACGACAGCGGCGCAGCGCCGTGGATCGCCTGGGGGCCATATCTCTGGGCGGACGGCCTGATTCCTCGCAGCGACGGCTTGGCCTGGCCGCAGAGCGATTTCGAAAACGACGGCACCCATCCCTCGAAGCCGGGACAGCAGAAGGTCGGGACCATGCTCCTCGAGTTTCTGCTGGGATCGCCGTTTTCGCGAACCTGGTTCAGACACTATATCCCCGGCGATATCAACGCCGACGGCGCGGTTAATATCTTCGACCTGAAGATCCTCATGTCCAGTTGGCGGAAATCGGCCGGCCAACCGGGCTACGACCTCCGTGCCGACCTGAACGGTGACAATCGGGTGGATATTTTCGACCTGCAGATCCTGGCGGCCAATTGGGGTATAAATTAGGAGGTTGGCAATGAAAATAAGGCTTTTCCACCGGATGTTTTTCATCCTGTTATTGGCTTCTTTGGGGGGGCTGTTTGCCTTCGCCCAGGAGGCCAAGGCCCCGGTCCTTGATGCCGCTAAAAAACAGGCGATCGTGGACGAGATCTCCTCCCTGCTCAACAAGAACTACATTTTTGCCGAGACGGCCAAGAAAATCGAGGACCGCCTCCGCGACCGGCTGAAAAGCGGAGCGTACGAAAAATTCTCCGGGCTCCGGGATTTCGCCGAGGCCGTCAATCGGGACCTCGCTGACGTCGGGCGTGACCGCCATATGGGCTTCGCCCATGCGCCCGCCCAAGCGGCCGAAATCGCCCGTTTGCGGAGCCTCAACGAGGCCGAGGTCAAGGCGGCCCGCGAGCGCGAACTCGAAGCGGCCAAACGGAACAATTTCGGCTTCCGGAAGGTCGAGCGCTTAGCCGGCAATATCGGCTACCTGGATTTCCGCGCATTCGCCTCGGCGGGCGACGCGGGTGCGACGGCCGTGGCGGCCCTGAATTTTCTGGCCCATTGCGACGCCGTGATCGTCGACCTGCGGCAGAACGGGGGAGGCGACCCCTCGCAGATCCAATTGATTTGCAGCTACTTTTTTTCGGAGCCGACGCACCTTAATGATCTCTACTACAGGGCCACGGACACGACCGAGAACTATTGGACGCTGCCCTTCGTCCCCGGCCCGCGGATGGCGGGAGCGGATCTCTATATCCTCACCAGCCGCGCCACGTTCTCGGGAGCCGAGGAATTTTCCTATAATATGAAGAATCTCAAGAGGGCGACTTTGATCGGAGAGACGACCGGCGGAGGGGCGCATCCCACGGACGCCATGATCGTCCAGACCGAATATGTTTTGAGGGTTCCCGTGGGCCGGGCCATCAATCCCTATTCCAAGACCAATTGGGAGGGGACCGGCGTCACCCCCGACGTCCAGGTCCCGGCCGCGGAGGCCTTCGACCGCGCTTATTCCATGGCCCTGGACAAGCTGCGGAACAAAACCTCCGATCCCCAGCGGAAAGGCGAATATGAGTGGACCCTCGTCGAACTCGCGGCCAAGGCCAAGCCCGTCCGTTTCGACGAGAACGCGTTGAAACGATTCGCCGGCGAATACGGGGAGAGGAAGGTCATCTTTGAAAACGGCGCCCTTTTCTACCAGCGCACCGGTCCCAAATTGCGGCTGACGCCCCTGAATGAGACTCTTTTCGCCGTCGAGGGATTGGATTACTTCCGGGTGGAGTTCACCGTGAAGGATGGAAGCGTCGCCGCCCTGGTCGGGGTTTATGACAACGGGGACCGGCTGCCCTATCCAAAAACCAAATAGCCTCTCGTCTTTTATCTATTTCTTCTCTTCGGCCATGGCCTTTTTGATCTGCTCGATCTTCTTTTTGACTCATTTTCGACAGTTCCAGCAACTTTTCATAAACCCGCCCTCACATAATAAATGAGTTGCAAGCAAAAAATGCGTTTTTAGCGAAAAACGTAGTGCCTAGAGAGTTCTCGCGGCCTCTTGACAATGCGCTTTTTTGTAT
>JBGOYP010000372.1:0-2940 GCA_041479785.1 Candidatus Aminicenantia bacterium
CTATCTCGGAATAAGCGAGAGAGGCGGACGTGAAGTGTCCCTCCTGTCAATCCGATAATCCCGGAACGTCGATCTTCTGTGCTAAGTGCGGAACCCAACTTCCCTCTATCGCCGGCGCGGCGCCCCTGGTCACCGAAACCCTGGAAATACCCTCGCAAGAGCTCGCGACAGGCTCGCTGTTCGCTGGCCGCTATCAGATCATCGAGGAGTTGGGGCGGGATGGGCCGGGTCTACCGCGCCCTCGATAAAAAGCTCAACGAAGAAGTCGCCCTGAAGCTCGTCCGGCCGGAGATCGCCGCGGACCGCTCCACCCTTGAGCGTTTCCACAACGAGCTCAAGCTGGCGCGCAAGATCAACCATCCGCACGTCGGCCGGATGTACGAGCTCATGGAGGAGAAGGGCGCGCACTTCATCACGATGGAGTATGTGCCAGGTCAGGACCTTCGGGCGCTCATCCGGCAGACCGGCCAGCTCACGGTGGGAAAAGCCATCACGGTCGGCAAGGATATTTGCGAGGGGCTAGCGGAGGCGCACAAACTGGGGATTATCCACCGCGACCTGAAGCCGTCCAACATTATCATCGACCGGGAGGGGAGCGCCCGGATCATGGATTTCGGGATAGCGCGATCGATGGGGGCGAAGAGCAGGACAGGAGCCGGGGTGATGATCGGGACGCCGGAGTACATGAGCCCCGAGCAGGTGGAGGGGAAGGAAGTCGACGCGCGATCGGACATCTACTCGCTGGGGATCATTCTCTACGAGATGCTGACCGCGCGGGTGCCGTTTGAGGGGGATACTCCGTTCACGGTCGGGATCAAACAGAAAAGCGAGATACCCAAGAATCCGAAGCTGCTCAATCCGAACATTCCGGACGATTTGGGCGGCGTAATTTTAAAGTGCTTGGAGAAGGATAAATCAAGGCGCTATCAAACAGCCGGAGACGTACGGGCCGAACTTGAGCGGATTGAAAAGGGCTTGCCGACGACCGAGCGCGTCGCACCCGAGCGAATCACGCCCACACGCAAGCCGTTCACCTCGAAAGAGATCACGGTCAAGTTCCAGCCAAAGAAAATCATCCTCCCGGCGCTGGGCGTCGTTGCGGTCATCGCCGCCGCGATCGTCTTCTGGCCGAAAAAAGCCTCGAACCTGGACCCGAAACTGGTCGCCGTCGCCGTTTTCGAGAACAAGACCGGCGATCCCAAGCTAGACAATATCGGCAGCATGGCCGCGGAGCGGATCATGCAGGGGCTGACCCAGGTCGGTCAATTTTCCGTGGCCCCCATGCCGTCAGCCGAGGTTCTCTCGGCCGCCGCCAAAGGGAAAGACAAGCTCCGCGCTTTGGCCAATGCGACTAAAGCGGGGAAAATCGTCCATGGCGATTACTATCTCCAGAGAGATAAACTCCAATTCCATGCCTGGGCGCAGGACATGGCCGCCGATAAAAATTTAATCGCCTTCGAACCCGTAAGCGGACCGGCCGCCGACCCGGCCGCGGCGCTCGAACCCCTGCGCCTCAGGCTCATGGGCGGGCTGGCCGGCGTTTTTGACCCCGTGCTGAAAGATTGGCTTTCATTTTTAAAAGAGCCACCGAAATATGAGGCGTATCGGGAATATATCGAGGGTTCCAAATCCTTTTTCCGTAAGGAATATCCAACGGCCGTGCAGCATTTCCTTGGGGCGGCGGAGCGCGATCCGAGCCTCAAAGTGGCATTGATGTATGCCTCTATCGCTCTGATGAATATGAGCCAATACGCCAAGGCCGATGAGCTCGCCCGGCAAGTCGCCAAGTCCAGGGCGGATCTATCGACCGGCGAGCGGCTTTTCCTGGATTGGCTGCAAGCCTGGTTGCATGGAGACATTGAGGTCGCGCTTCGGAGCTGCCGCCAAATCATCTCCGATCATAAAACGTGGGATTGGATTTACGAAAACGCACTTGATGCGACACGATTCAATTGCCCCCAGGAGGCGGTTGACCTGCTGACCCAATTGGATCCATATGCTGAAGTATATAAAAATTGGGCTGCCTCCTATTGGTCGGTGTTCACAAATGCACACCACATGCTCGGAGACCATAAGCATGAACTGAAAGAAGCCCGACGGGGACGAAAGCAATTGCCGGAACGTTTTTCGATCTTATACTATGAATCCCGCGCCCTGGCCGCCCTCGGCCGGACGAAAGACCTTCAAAAGCTTTTCGAGGAAAGCCAGACCTTACCGCCCCAGAGCGGCTATTCCACCGGGATTGTTTTGATGGGAGCCGGGCGGGAATTGAGAGCCCATGGATATCGAGAAGATGCCGTCCAAGTCTTGAGCCAGGCACTGCAGTGGTTCGAGAGCCGGCCCGAGCAGGAAAAAACTTCGGTAGGAAACCGATATAAGTTGGCTCGCACATTATGTTTCCTCGAAAAATGGGATGAGGCGAAGGCGCTATTCGAGGGGCTCCATAATAACGTCCCAACCGATATAAATTATTTAGGCTATCTGGGGGCAGTCGCGGCCCGAATCGGAGATAGAGAAAGGGCCCTGAAGATATCAAAAGAGCTTGAAGACGATAAGCAGCCCTATCTTTTTGGAAATCCAACATTTTGGCGGGCGCGGATTGCCGCTCTCCTCGGCGATAAAGAAGGCGCCGTGAACCTTCTCCGCCAGGCGATCAAGCAAGGCTATGCGTATTCCTCCATCCATCCGACGGAGGACTTCGAATCCCTCGCCGACTATCCGCCCTACATCCAGCTCATGAAGCCCAAGGGTTGAAACCGCAGGAATGACTGGTTATCGACGATAGGCGTCTTTCCTATGTTTCACATGAAGGATCATGACTTTTTTCTCTGCCATTTCGATCGCGTAAATGACGCGATACGCGCCGTATCGATATCTGAACAAACCCTTGAAGGTCCCTTTTAGCAGTTTACCCAACCCAGATGGATTCTGGACAAGGTA